>JAHIVC010000007.1 GCA_018816945.1 Bacteroidota bacterium
ATGGACAAAAATGAAAAAGAAGTGAAATACGATGATTTTGATGATGCACATAGGAAAAGAATGATCAATGAAATTGATAAGTCATCAAAGTCAACTTACGAATTATTAGAAAACCTGCTCACTTGGTCAAGATCGCAAAGTGGTAAAATTGCAATTAATAAAGAACACATCAAAATTAAAGAATTAATAACGAGTTGCATCAATCCTTACCTGCCAAATGCGAAAGCAAAAAATATATCAATCATTGAAGACGTCGATAATAATATTTCATTTTATGCCGATAAATATACCTTTTCAAACATCATCGGCAATCTGCTCAATAATGCCATAAAATTCACCCATGTTGGAGGTGAAATTAAAATTTCCATAACAGAAACAAACACCCATCAACAATTGATCGTTGAGGACAATGGTATCGGTATCGGACAAAATGATCTCGATAAACTTTTTCGTATTGATGAAAGTCATTCGAAACCAGGGACCAATAATGAACGAGGAACTGGATTAGGTTTACTGCTGTGCAAAGAATTTATTGAAATGAATAATGGAACCATTGAGGTGGAAAGTATAATTGCAAAAGGATCGCGTTTTACTATTAAATTGCCAAAAATTAATTAACGGGTGCGTATGAAAAAAAGCCAGATTGTTACATTTATAATTCTATTTATCATAATCTCAACTTATTCCCAAAATTTATCATTAAAATTTCATCAATATACAATTAAAGATGGGCTTTCTCAATCTACCGTGAGAGGAATTGTACAAGATAAATATGGTTTTATTTGGGTTGGAACCCAAGACGGATTAAACAGATTCGATGGGAACGAATTTAAAATATTTAAGAATGATCCTAAGAATCCTCATTCCATTTCTGACAACTATATCATTAATATTTATCAGGATAGTGATAACGATCTTTGGATTGGGACTCAATTAGGGCTAAGCCGCTATGACTTCGAATCTGAACGTTTTATTAAGTACTCGGTTGAAGATCAGAAAGGCCACCTCATTTCAGAAAACACAATAAATGTCATTGCTGAGTCAAAAGAAACACAAGGCTTGTTGTGGCTTGGCACGAAACAGGACTTAATCAGTTTCAATAAAAAGACTAACCAATTTACCAAATATATTCTGCCTTATACAAATTCTTTGAAAAAGGACCATCCAATAAATTCGATTTACGAAGCACCTTCTGAGGTTGGAATTTTATGGATTGGAACCACAGATGAGCTATTCCGGTTTGATATTAAAACAGGAAGCTTCGAACATTACAACACCGAAGAAGGGTTAAGTAACAACACTGTAAATTATATTTATGAGGATTCACAGAAGAATTTATGGATAGGCACGAATGATGGATTGAATAATTTAAACAGGATCACAAAAAAAATTACGGTTTATAAAAACATACCTGGAGATCCAAATAGCCTTGGAAGCAATTTTATTCAAAATATCTTTGAAGATAGCCGACATAATCTTTGGATTGGGACTGTAGGAGGCGGACTAAATTTATTCGACCGAAATACTCAACGATTCACAAGTTGGATTAATCAACCTGGTAATCCGATGAGTATTAGCAATAACAATGTTTGGAATGTATTCGAAGATCAATCGGGTATACTTTGGGTTACATCAGGCGGTAACGGACTAAATAAAATCAATCCCAATTATAACAACTTCGGATATTATTATCATGATCCGAATAATCCCAAAAGCCTGATTGGAAATACCATCAGGTCTATCATCGTCGACTCAAATAACTTACTATGGGTTGGAACTACTACCGGAATCAGCATTATTGATCGTAATAAAGATATTTTCACACACCTCCTGCATCAGCCGGATAATAAAAATTCAATAAGCAGTAATCAAATCAGAGTTCTTTCTCAGGATAAAAACGGGTTCATATGGATCGGGACCAGAGATGGTGGGCTTGACCGTTATGATCCAATTTCTAAAACATTCAGGCATTACAAAATGGATGTAGATAACCCTAATAGTATTAGCAGCAACAATATCATCTCCATTTATCACGATGAGGATGGGACTTTATGGATAGGAACAATTGCAGGAGGATTGAATCATTTTAACCCTAAAACGGAAATTTTCAAACATTACTTTTATGACAAAGATGATTCAAACAGTATTAACGACAACAATGTTTTCTCTGTTATCGGAGATAAATATGGAAATATTTGGCTCGGAACGACAAGTGGAGTGGCAAGGCTCAACCCAAGTACAGACACTTTTAAAAGATACATAGCTAATCCAGCGGATACAAATAGTTTAAGCCATCATTTTATATTAGGATTGACTGAAGATCATTTAGGGAATATTTGGATAGGTACTTACGGGGGTGGATTAAACAGATTAGATCCTAAAACAGACCAGTTCACAAGGTATACCGAGTCAGATGGACTTCCAAATAATTCTGTATATATAGCAATAGAGGATGAAAATAACAACTTGTGGATGAGCACTAATAACGGAATTTCGAAGTTAGATCCGATGAAAGGAATATTTACAAATTATGATATTGAAGATGGAATTCAGGAAAGTGAGTTTAATGCAATGGCATATTATAAAAGCACTTCTGGTGAAATCTATATGGGGGGTATTAACGGATTGAATATATTCAATCCAAAAACCATTATCCATAACAGCCACATTCCACCGGTAGTAATTAACGACTTTCAAATATTCAACAAATCTGTAAGCCCCAACGATTCGATTAATGGATACACAATACTAACTAAATCAATATTAGAAACTGAATCAATCATCCTTACACACAGAGAAAATGTATTTTCATTCAGTTTTGCCACGCTGGATTTTACCAATCCTGAAAAGAATGAATTTGCCTATATCCTTGAAAACTTCGACACAGAATGGAATAATGTTGGAACAAGGCGCTATGTTACCTATACTGATCTTCCAGCGGGGAAATACACTTTTAGAGTTATAGGGTCGAGTAGCGCAGGCATTTGGAATGATATAGGCAAATCCATAAAAATTCTGATCAAACCACCATGGTGGGAAACTAAAATATTCTATTTCACTACCTTCCTCCTATTTGTCATGTTCTTGGTACTATTTATCAGGCTGCGTCTCAGAAAACTTAAAAATGAAAAGATAAAGCTTGAAAACAATGTTAAAGAACGTACCCGGGAAATTCAGAATAAAAACATAAGTCTTGAACAAAAGCAGATTGAACTGAAGGAGGCCAATGCCACTAAGGATAAATTTTTCTCAATTATGGCGCATGACCTCAGAAATCCTTTTAATGTCATACTTGGGTATGCCGACATTTTAAATTCTGAATATGATGATTATAATGATCTGGAGCGTAAGAGAATGATTCAAGAAATCAATAAATCGTCACAATTAACTTTTGATTTACTTGAAAACCTACTGACATGGTCCAGGTCGCAAAGTGGAAAAATTCAAATCGACAAAACTACTTTAAATCTTAAATCTCATGTTCTGAATAGCATTGAACCAAGCCTGTCAAATGCAAATGTAAAAAATATTTTAACCACAACTGAAATTCCTGAAAACATAGAAATTGAAGCGGATAAATTTACCATCGAAACTGTAATCCGAAATTTATATAGCAATGCAATCAAGTTTACACCTGATAACGGACAAGTTAAGATTTCTGCCATAGAAACGCAGAATAAAACTAAAATAATGATTCAGGACAATGGCATCGGAATGAATAAAGAGAGTATCGATAAATTATTTAGGATTGACATTAATTCATCCACACCAGGAACTAACAATGAGAGAGGTACCGGACTTGGACTAATCCTTTGTAAAGAATTCATTGAAATGAATAATGGAGATATCCAGGTGGAAAGTAAAATTGGAAAAGGCTCAAAATTCACGATTAGCCTTCCAAAAAAAGATATTTTAAATTAATCAACAATATTTTAAAGATTAAAAAAATTAGCCCGGTATGATTCCCGGGCTAATCATTGAATTATATAATCATTTTAAGCGTAATAAGAGCCGCTATCAGCATTACTGCAACTACTAAGAGTATTGCAGCAAAGATTTTATTACTTGTTTTTGTTAATATTTTCATCGCTTTGTGTATTTAATTTCCATTTTTTAAACATTTCTTCCAGATCCTTAAACGTAAGACCGATGAGTTCCATTTTTCTATAAAATTCGGGCAACTCAATTTCAATAAATTGTTGTTTTATCATATCAATCAAAATTGCTTTTGCATTAGGTGAAACAAAATAACCAATTCCTCTTTTATTATAAATTACACCAGTTTCCTGGAGATGTGTATAAGTCCTCATAACTGTATTTGGGTTGACTTCTAAATCTATCGCCAGTTGTCTTACAGAGGGAACTTTTTCGTCGGTCTGCCATAGCTCCTGCATAATGTTATTACCGAAGTAATCGGCAATCTGCATATAAATTGCTTGCTTGTCTCTAAATTCCATCTTATACCTCCCGTTCTTTAAGTTTAAAATATGCCGTAACGTATAATGCAGCTGTTAATGCTACCATTAATGACTTAAGC
The DNA here is from genome assembly GCA_018816945.1 of Bacteroidota bacterium. NCBI lineage: Bacteria > Pseudomonadati > Bacteroidota > Bacteroidota bacterium. The sequence goes on from JAHIVC010000007.1 coordinate 4,538, forward strand.
AAAACCCTTGCTTGTGCTTCAAGTATTACAGGGTCAAATCTATCAGTAGGGAATTGTGAATGATCAATATGGTTCATCATATTCCCAAAATTTTCCATCGAACCAAAAAGAATTAAGATTACAACAATGGCAAAAAGTGAATAAGCCCACTGAATAATCCATTGTGCCAGTATTGTTTTTACAATCGGATATTTTCGGAAAGTTGCTGCTCCTAAAATAAATATCGAATGTGCTAAAAAGAAGGCCTGTACAATCTCAATAACCCAAGTATGATTAAAAACCTTTAACCCATTAAAAACTTCAAAATCGTAACCGAAAGCACAAACCCATACACAATTAAATATTAAACTAAAGGCATGGTAGCTTAAAAAACTAAATACCACCCAAATAACAGAAGTTGAGATCAATGGCACTAAAAATTTTTCAAAAGTAGATGCAGGAATTAAGATCTGAGTGATCGCTTTTTCAGGTGTGTTCATATCCTGAAAAGCTCTACTGGCAAGTACAATCCCACCTAATAATATCATTATTAGCATCCCAACATAATGAAATGGCACGAAATTATAGAGGTTATAAGGATGGTTTCGATTTGCATATGCTATAAAAAACCCGATAATAAATAAGAGGGCAAAATATCCCAAAACAGTCAACATTAAAGTTTTTTTGTGCAGGCTAAATTTAAACCCGGCCAATAGCATTATTCTTTTAAAATCATATACCTGGTTCATAACTTAGTTATTTAAGTGTTTAACAATTTCATTTTGCTTACTCAAAACTGCATTAAATAGCAGTTCAAAATCAACGCGTGATTCGTGATCATCATTTCGCTCAGTCAACAGATAGTTCCCACCAAAAATTGGCTCGCTGTATAAAACGTTTACACCTTCGGGCGCCTTATCATGAACTTTCACAAAGCTTAACTTATTCGAAATATTTTCAATCGTTTCTTTGAAAACGATTTTACCATTTTCGATAATTACCAGCGGATCGATCAGGTTTTCAAGATCTCTTACCTGATGGGTAGAAATTACAAAAGTTCGTTCTTCGTTGGCAGTTGATGCAATAATCTTTCTAAACTTGCTTTTTGAGGGAATATCCAAACCATTGGTTGGTTCGTCCATAAAAACAATCGAACAATTGGTTGCAATTGCAAAAGCAATGATAAATTTTTTCTTTTGTCCATGCGAAAGCTTGTTAAGTTTTTTACCCCTTGTAACCTCAAATTCAGTAACTAATTCTTGAAATAACTTAAGATCGAATTTTGGATAGAAAGGTGAAACATTGGCAACATAGGTGTCCAGAGTGAAATCAGGCAAATAAAATTCCTCAGGAATGAGATAAATATCCTGCAGCATATTGGGTGTTCTTTTCGAAACATCTTCTCCATCGATTTCTAATTTGCCCTTTTGTGTGTATAGTAATCCGCACATTAGCTTTAACAAGGTAGTTTTACCTGCCCCGTTTTTCCCAAGCAGTCCATAAATACTGCCTTTAGTGATATCCAACTCAAGCTTATCAAATAATAAGCTACTTTTAGGATAACCAAATTCAAGATTTTTAATTGTCAACATATTTATTGTATTAGTGTATTACTTTATTAGTACACTGCAAATGTATAATGAGAATTTTTATTTTCCAAATTTTTTTTGAATTATTTTTAAAAAATCTTTCAAAGTCAATATTAACAACTTTTCAACATGCCTTAATTTTCATTTTTAAATGAAGTAGATTTACCCCTCATTTAACTACAAACATCATGGGCGGATTTTTTGGTACTATTTCAACTTCAAATTGCGTTAACGATTTATACTATGGTACAGATTATCATTCACATTTAGGAACAAAAAGAGGTGGGCTTGCTGTTGTTAAAGACAACATTTTCACCAAAGTTATTCACAGTCTTGAAAATTCTTATTTCAGGACCAAATTCGAACCTGAGCTTTCCAAGTTTATTGGTAACAGTGGTATTGGTGTGATTAGCGATAATGAATCGCAACCGATTGTCATTAATTCACATTTGGGAAAATTTGCCATAGTCACTGTCTGTAAAATCGCAAATATTCAGGAACTTACTGACAGGGCACTTCATCAAAAAAGACATTTTGCCGAAGCAGCTAGTGGCAAAACCAGTCCAAGTGAACTAATCGCCATGATGATCAATGAAAAGGATAGTATTGAAGAAGGGATTGAAAATGCCCAAAATTTAATTAAAGGCTCCTGCTCATTATTATTATTGACTAATGAAGGAATTTATGCAGCTCGTGACAAATTAGGCAGAACCCCCATTATTATTGGTAAAAAAGCCGGAGCATTAGCAGCTTGCTCCGAATCAAGCTCACTTTCCAATTTGGATTTTGAAATCGAACATTATGTTGGCCCGGGTGAAATCATTTTCATCACTCCCGATAAGTGGATACAAAAACGCAAGCCAAACGAAAAAATGCAGGTATGTTCTTTTTTATGGGTATACTATGGTTATCCCAGCTCCTACTATGAAGGTATCAATGTTGAAGAGTCAAGATATCGCTGTGGTGCTGCACTTGCACGAAATGATGACAAAGAGGTAGATTTTGTATCGGGCGTACCAGATTCAGGCATTGCACATGCGATTGGATATTCCAACGAAAAGCAAATTCCTTATAAAAGGGCTTATGTAAAATATACTCCTACCTGGCCACGTAGCTTTATGCCGCAAAATCAGGAAATGAGAAATTTGGTTGCCAAAATGAAATTAATCCCGAATGCTGCATTAACCGAAGGGAAAAAAATAGCCTTGTTAGATGATTCCATCGTAAGAGGAACACAGCTTCAGGATAATGTTCAGGTGCTAATGAAATCGGGAGCCAAAGAAGTTCATGTCCGTCCGGCATGCCCAACTTTGATCTTTCCATGCGAATTCCTGAATTTTTCGACATCGCGATCAACACTTGATTTAGCCGGAAGAAAAGCTATTAAAGAACTTGAAGGAGTTGAAGATGCAAATCTGAAAGAATACGCAGATCCTGATTCCCCAAAATGTGCCGCAATGGTTGAAAAAATACGTGAGAAAATGAATGTCACCTCGCTCCAATTTCAACGAATTGATGATTTGGTTGAAGCTATTGGTCTTCCTAAAGAAAAACTTTGTACCCATTGTTGGGATGGAACTAGTTATTTCTAATGATCGCCTGCTGAAAAATAATTTATATCTTGCTCGATTATTTACCTTTATGAAGGTTAATAGTATGCACCTTTTATATGGTGTAAATCATTATGACGTTTTTAATAATCAAACAATTTTTTATGAAGACACTACTAAAAATCAGTATTTTATTATTGTTCCTGAACACACAGGTATTTAGTCAAGGAACACAATTATTAAGGCAACCCACCATTTCTGCAAAAAACATTGTTTTTGTTTATGCAAATGATCTATGGAAAGTTGACCGAAACGGAGGTCAAGCAATGCGTTTAACTACATACGAAGGCGAAGAATCTCTTCCTCATTTCTCTCCTGATGAAAAATGGATTGCATTTACGGCCCAATACGGTGGCAACACTGATGTTTATGTAATTCCTGCAGAAGGAGGAACCCCAAAACGGCTAACCTGGCATCCGGGAGCAGACTTTGTAACAGGTTGGACTCCTGAAGGAGAAATCATGTTCCGATCTTCACGAATGGGTCAACCTACCAAAACAAATAAATTTTATAAAATTGGATTAAATGGCGGACTTCCTAAAGAAATTGATATACCGGGAGCAGCCTACGGCGAAATTTCACCCGACGGTAAATTCATCGCCTATGTTCCAATTACAAGTTGGGATCCCGAATGGAGAAATTATCGAGGTGGTCAAGCTATGCCAATTTGGATTGTTGATATGGCCACAAAAAATTTGATCCGTACCCCACAACCTACACAAGAGCGACATTTAGATCCTGTATGGTTTCAAAATAAAGTGTATTATCTATCTGAGCGTGACTATGCGAGTAATATCTGGTCGTTCGACCTAATTACCAAAGCTGAAGAACAAATTACTCATCACATGAAATTTGATGTAAAAAGTTTGGATGCTTGTAAGGATGCCATTGTTTACGAACAAGGTGGATATCTCCATTTAATTGACAATAATTCAAAAGAATCAAAACAGTTAAATATTGAAGTGAAAGGTGATATGAATTTTGCCATCACTCGTTGGAAAAATGTACCTGCCTCAGGTTTAACAAATGCCAATATTTCGCCTAACGGAAAACGTGCAATATTTGAGCATAGAGGCGAAATATTTACGGTACCTAAAGAAGATGGAAACTGGCGTAATATTACTAATACTTCCGGAATAGCAGACCGTTCGCCAATCTGGTCACCAAAAGGGGATCAGGTTGCATGGTTTTCGGACAATAGCGGAGAATATCAGCTTATGCTTGCCGATCAATACGGACAAAATATTAAACAATTCACTTTACCTAACCCTACTTTTTATTTTGTACCCGACTGGTCGCCCGATGGAAAATACATTGCCTATACCGATACCGATTATAATATATGGATCATCGACCTCAAGAGCGGAGTTGTAAAAAAAGCGGATACCGATCGGTTTGCCCATCCTAATCGTGACATGAACCCTGTTTGGTCGCCCGATAGCAAATGGATCACTTATGCCAGACAATTGGATAATAGCTATAAAGCAGCCTTTGTTTATAATGTTGAAACAGGGGAGCGCATTCAACTTACTGATGGAATGGCCGACGTTAAGACTCCTGTTTGGGACAAAAGCGGTAAGTATCTTTATTTTCTTTCAAGCACCAATTATGGGTTAAAGACCGGATGGTTGGATATGAGCTCCTATGATCCAAGTGCTACCTATAGTTTATATTGTTTGATTTTGGAAGAAGGTGTCCCATCCCCTACTTTAGCTAAGAGCGATGATGAAGAAGTTATTAAAGCAAAAGAAGATACAAAGGAAGCTGATGCAAAAAAAGGCAAAGAAACTAAAAAACCTGAACCGACGAAAGAAGAGAAGAAAATTGCAGATATAAAGATTACCAAAACAAATATTGCCGAGCGAATTATCGCTCTAAATATGCCCAATCGAGATTATAATTCACTTATTTCGGGACCTGAAAATGCCGTTTTTGTTTTAGAAGCCATAAAAAACCAAACTGGATTGACCATGCTGAAATACGATCTGAAAGAAAACAAATCGAAAGAATTCCTCGCCGGGGTGACTGATGCGGTTTGTTCTTCTGATGGAAATAATTTACTGTTTAAATCAGGTCAAACGTGGAGCATTGTAAGTACAAAAAGCACACCTAAAAAGGGCGATGGAGCTTTGAAACTTGATCTTAAAATCAAAATTGATCCTCAGGCCGAATATCATCAGATATTTAAAGAAGGATGGCGTTATATGCGCGATTTTCTTTATGTAAACAATGTTCATGGGGCACCATGGAACGATATCTATGAATGGTACTCACCCTGGATTAATCATGTTCGCCATCGTACTGACTTAAATTATGTAGTAGATATTTTGAGCGGTGAAGTTTCTATAGGTCACTCTTATGTTTCCGGAGGTGACATGCCCGATATAAATATGGTTCCTGTTGGATTGCTTGGTTGCGACTTTATTGAAGAAAATGGTTATTATAAAATCGCCAAAATTTACACCAGTGAAAGTTGGAACCCGGGTTTAAAAGCACCTCTTGCCATTCCCGGCATAAAGATAAAAGAAGACGATTATTTGCTTGCAGTAAATGGTCATGAGCTAAAAGCACCTACAAATCCTTACAGCTTATTTGAGCAAACAGCCGGTATGCAGGTAACTATCAGTGTTAATTCGACCACCGATCTTTCAACCGCGAAAAAAGTGGTGGTTGAGCCAGTAAGAAGCGAAGCACAACTTCGAAACATCGAATGGGTTGAAAACAATCGCAGAACTGTTGATAAATTATCGGGAGGTAAATTGGCTTATGTTTATGTTCCTAATACCAGCGGACCGGGATTCACCTCTTTCAATCGATACTATTTTGCACAGCAGGACAAAAAAGGTGCAGTTATCGACGAAAGAAACAACGGTGGAGGATCGGCGGCAGATTATTTCATTGACATTATGGCCAGACCGCTTTATGGTTATTTCAATAGTAGGGCTAATGACAACCGACCATGGACCACTCCGATGGCCGGAATTTGGGGGCCAAAAGTTATGATCATTAACGAAAGTGCCGGATCGGGAGGTGACCTGTTCCCTTATATGTTCCATAAAGCTAAATTAGGCCCAATGATTGGGACACGAACCTGGGGCGGATTGGTAGGCACCTGGGATACTCCTCCATTCATTGACGGTGGCAGAATGGTTGCTCCAAGAGGTGGATTTTATGATACTGATGGCAACTGGGCCGTTGAAGGGGTTGGCGTTGCTCCCGACTATGAAGTAATTCAGGAACCCAAATTGGTATTACAAGGCATCGACCCACAATTGGTAAAAGCTGTTGAAGTGGCAATGGAATTATTGAAAAACAATGAATTTCAGTTAAAACCGGAACCTCCGGCACCCATTCGCTCGTTACGTCCAAAAGGATTTAAGAAATAGGAATTGATTAAAGATAAGAAAGGTCACTTCGAGCAAGTCGAGAAGTGGCCTTTTTTATTTGGTTCCGACACTATCATCCTTCCCTGCCATTGCGATAAAGAAAGTCCCAACTCAAACACATTCCAAAAATCCCTATATTTATCAAGACCTTAATTTGAAATATAATTATCCTTGTATGAAAACTCAATTATTTAAATTTATATTCCTTGATATCTTAATAATCATTGGATTAACCGCTTGTACACCTACCCGGAAAAAAACGCAAAATGATTTCAGTCCAAAACTTCAGGCCCTTTCACTGATGGGAGATTCCTTATTCTCTGCTTCTCCATCCGAAAAGGTTACTAAAGATTATGAGCTGGCAAAAACAATTTATGATGCCGACACCAGAAACCCAGACAATTTAATATGGCTGGGACGTTGGGCCGCTTATACCGGCGATTATTTGGGTGCGATCAAAATTTTTACCAAAGGCATTGAGCAGTTCCCAAATGATGCACGTTTTTATCGCCACAGGGGACATCGATATATCAGCATTCGTAAATTTGATGATGCAATTGCTGATTTTGAGTATGCCATGACACTTATCCAAGATCAACCGGATGCAGTTGAACCTGATGGAGTGCCTAACACGATGAACCGACCTATTAGTTCCTTGCATTCGAATATCAGATATCACCTGGGTTTGGCTTATTATTTAACCAACCAACCGGATAAGGCATTAGAAGTTTATAAAACGGATATTAATTTGGCCACAAACGATGATAAAATAGTATCAACAAGTCATTGGTTGTATATGACTCTCCGATTACTGGGACAAAATGAAGAAGCGAAAAAAATGCTTGAACCCATTACCCGTGAGATGAATATCATTGAAAACTTTGATTATCACCAATTATTGTTGTTATATAAAGGTGAAATAATCGACACTGATTTACTGGGTGAAGATTATACAGTTACTATTAGTGAAGGCATGGCTTATGGTATCGCAAACTGGTATTATTATAATGGTCAGACAGATAAGGCTAAAGCAATGCTTGAGAAGATACTTAGCGGTAAACAATGGGCCGCTTTTGGCTATATTGCTTCTGAGGTCGACTATTCACGACGTTTTAAACCTTAAGGGAATTTACAATATTAATTATTGCTGATGTAATATACTTAATGAAGTAATGAAAGAAGTATGCGACTTTTCCTTTTTAGTATTTTGCTGTGTTAAACCAACAAAAATAGGTGCTGAACCCAAGAGGTTCATGATTGAAAAAAGGGCTCAGAAAGTCAGTAAAAATAAACTCATTTTTTCTTACAAAATTACATTTTTAAAAATCTATGAATGGTTAGATTTTAATTAAGTTTCAGTTCACCTGATTTTTAAAAGCTAATTTCTGTCCTTCACAATAGGCTTGTAAATAACACGTAACAATTAATATATAAATTACAGTCCTTTTTTATATATTTAACTTCAATTTTTATGATTAATTACCGGGTTCAGAATATTGAAGGTCTTGTAAAAAAATTAAAAGCTAATGGCGTAAACATTCTTGATGAAATTGAAACCTTTGATTATGGAAAATTTGTCCACATAATGGATTTTGAAGGAAATAAATTAGAACTTTGGGAACCCATTGATAGCGTATTTACAAAAATGGGCGAAAAAACTACCAAGTAGTAATAAAACTTAGCGTACGATAAAGTTTATGAATAAATATTCGGAAAATTGGCTGGAAGATGAATTAGCATTGCTAGAAGAATTAAACCATCCCATGAAAATCCAACAATATCTTGATAATATTGAATACGATTCGAAATCCGACACCCGATCACCAAGATATGTAATGATTGAAAAAAGTGCTCATTGCTTTGAGGGTGCAATGTTTGCGGCAGCTTGCCTTCAAAACATTGGATATAAACCACTAATTATCGATTTACGCGCGGTGAATGATGACGACCACGTCATTGCTGTTTTTCAAAAAAACAAGCTTTGGGGTTCTATCGCAAAATCAAATTTTACCACGTTAAGGTATCGTGAACCTGTTTATAAAAGCTTACGTGAGCTGGCAATGTCGTATTTTGATTTTTATTTTAATACTGCCGGTCAGAAAACACTACGTGAATATTCCATTCCACTAAACCTTAAACAATATGATCATATTCATTGGATGACGACCGATGCAGATTTAGAGCATATTGGCGACAAACTTGATAGCATGAAACATAATCCGCTCATCAGTAACGAAGCAGCTTCAGAACTTTCGGAAGTTAGCCCGTATTTGGTTGAAGCAGGATTAATGGGTTCGAATCCCGAAGGTTTGTTTAAACCGGAATGATTAAGAACCTCAAATATGAAATGATGGTTTTATTAGAAATTTATTCTCTTGCTTAGTTGAAAAGACACATTATCATAATAGCAATACTACTAATCTCAGGATTATTTCATGTTTATCCGAATAATCAGATTGAAATAAGCCTTCTTACCTGTTCAAGTGGTTCTGAATCCTATACTGCTTGGGGACACAGTGCCCTTAGAGTCATTGATAAAAACAAATCACTCGATATTGTTTATAATTTTGGTCTTTTTGATTTTAACACACCCAACTTTCACTTAAAATTTATCCGGGGTAAATTAAAATATCATTTAGGAATTCAATCAACCATAGATTTTTATGCGACTTATAAAGCTGAAAACAGACAAATTATTGAACAAAAACTGAGTCTTACCGATGAGAATGAAACTAAAATTATTGACAGATTGACTTATTTATATAGACCAGAAAACAGATATTACTATTATAATTTTACAAAGAAAAACTGTACAACCGAATTACGGGATTTAATTTTTGGAGAAATTGGATTCGAATTTCAAAATAAAAAAATAAGCAAGACCTACAGAAACCTGATCAATGAATCACTTACGGATAATCAATGGTTAAAATTAGGAATTAACCTAATTTTCGGAAAAGGAGTAGATGATGAAATTGATCGATTTAAAAGCATGTTTTTACCGGATTATCTTTCTAACGAAATAAATGAAGTAGAAGCAAACAACAAGAAATTGGTAGTTAGCCAAACAATCTACAATAAAGTTGATCAGAAAAAATCATCAGGACTAATCTTATTGAATCCTGCAATCATCTTTTCAATATTACTCATTTTAACCACCCTATTTAAATCAAATAAAATTCAATTCTCAATTTTCTTTATTATCGGTTTAACGGGAATTTTGCTTTTATCCATTTGGTTATTGACCGCACATCTAGAATCGAGAAACAATTTCAATCTTCTTTGGTGCAATCCTTTATACCTTTTATCGGCAATCCTTCTTTTCAAAGAAAATAATAAATTCGAAATATATTTGGCTATGGTTTTGCAGGCTTTAATCTTTGTCATTTTTATCGTCTGGATATTCAAGATTCAAAGTTGGGAAATTGAATTCCTGCCTATTGTCGCAATTTTAACCCGATATAATATTCGAACTATTAAAAAAGGATATAGGAATAGGATAATATACAGAAAATGTTAAATACAATTTGATAATTAATTGGGTTTTTATAAGAGGTTAGCGTATATAAATAAAACGAAAAAAACAAAACAATGATAAAAGCAATAAATTGGAAGGATGTACCCGAAGAACAAGTTAATCCATACATGAAAAGAAAGTTGGTTTATGGGGATAAAGTGATGATTGCCAAAATGAGATTCAAAGATGGGTTCGTGGTACCTTTACACAGTCATGAAAATGAACAAATCACTCATGTTACTTTTGGCAGCATGCGTTTCTGGTTTGGTGATGACAAAAAGGAAGTTGTAGATCTTCATGAGGGCGATACCATTGTGATTCCTGCAAACTTGCCTCATGAAGCCTTAATGATTGGTGATGTTGAAGAAACCGATACCTGGGCCCCTCCACGTATAGATTGGTTGGATGGAACGGATCATTACTTAAAAAGATAATATGGATTTAGGCATCAAAAACAAAAAAGCACTCATTATGGCTTCGAGTAAAGGCTTGGGCAAGAGTGTGGCACTGGAACTTGCAAGGGAAGGTGCAGAAGTAATGATTTGTGGAAGAACCGAGACCGATCTTATCGAAACGGCTAATGAAATTTCACAGATTAATAATGCAAAAGTGTATTATGTTGTCGGGGATGTATCTATTGCATCAGATCGTCATAAAATCTTAACCGAAGCCAAGTCAAAAATGGGAATGGTTGATATTTTGGTAACCAATTCGGGAGGGCCACCATTTGGCGACTTCGATCAGCATAATGAACAGGATTGGGAACAAGCCTATCGTTTATTGTTGGAGAGTGTTGTTGGAATGATCAAAAGGGTATTGCCCGATATGAAAAAACAAAAATGGGGCAGGATCATCTCGATCACTTCTCAAGCTGTAAAACAACCTGTTGAAGGTTTAATATTATCAAATTCGATACGGGCATCGGTGGTAGGATTGGTCAAGACGCTTTCGAATGAGCTGGGTGCTTATAATATTACGGTTAATAATGTGATGCCGGGATATACACAAACCAAACGATTAGAAAATCTGATTGCTAAAAATCCTAATTTGCTGAAAATAACCGAAGAGATTCCTTTGGGCCGAATTGGGAAACCTGAAGAATTTGCAGCAGCAGTCGTTTTTTTAGCAAGTGAAAGAGCAAGTTATATAACCGGAGTTTCTTTGCCTGTCGACGGTGGGTGGATCAAAGGAATTTAGTAATATCATTGCAAAACATTTCATATTTTGATTAAACCTTTACAAGATAAAAACAAGTTTTTAGGTTATGCATTTGCATTGCTTGCTACCGCCTTATGGTCGGGTAATTTTATCATCGCCCGGGATTTATCCACGAGCATTCCTCCTGCAAGTATTGCTTTTTGGAGATGGACGGTTGCCCTTATTGTAATTACGCCATTTGCTTTAAAATCGTTGATTAAAGATTGGGAAATTATTAAAAAAAATCTTCCTTATTTAATGATTACTTCAGTCTTAGGAATCACTGTTTTCAATACGCTGATTTATATTGCCGGTAGAACCACAACAGCCACAAACCTTTCATTGATTGCCATTAGCTTTCCAATTTTTATTTTTATTTTTTCAAGGATCTTTTATAAGGAAAGAATTTCTCTCAATAAGGTGATTGGAATTATAATGGTCGTTGTAGGAGTATTATATATAATTACAAAAGGATCAATTTCTGTACTCTTAAATTTATCTTTTACCATTGGCGACATTTGGATGTTGATAGCTTCCATCATTTTTGCAACCTACAGCCTTTTACTAAAGCGAAAGCCAAAAGAAATGAGCATTTGGGCATTTCAAATAGCGACTTTTTCTCTGGGATTAATCTTCTTATTTCCTTTTTTCATCTGGGAATATTCAACAGTGTCCTCCATTGTATTCGATACAAATTCCATCATTTCAATTTTGTATATTGGCGTTTTCGCTTCGCTGACTGCATTTGTTTTGTGGAATAATGCCATCCTGATAATTGGCCCGACAAAAGCCGGAATGATTTATTATACCTTGCCCCTCTTTAGTGGATTTTTAGCATTCGTAATTTTAAAAGAAAGTATAGGATTGATCCATTTGTTAAGTGCCCTGCTGATTATTTCTGGTATACTGATCGCTAATTATGAACTCAGAAAAATAAAATGACCTAAATGAACCTTACTTTAACAGAAATTCAGGATTCAATAAATTTTCAGGCATTTCATTTTCAAACCAATTGCCTCCCAAATACTTTTCGTGAACAATTACCGGATCAGACTTCCAGCACTCAAGGTGAAGCATAGCGTTTTTGCCGTATTTTAATTTTTGTACATAAACAGGGTCCTTCTCCCCTATTTTATCTCCGTCCAACACCTGACCGACTAATGCAACCACCTGCCCTTCGCTGATTAAATCACCCACTTTCACATTGGGATTTGCAACTTCTCCATATTTGATATAAAAATCATCCGACTTTACTATAACCTGGTAAGTGACATTCCAGTAATGAACAAAATCGGGATGGGTCATTATTTCAACAGCAACAACCTCTCCGTCTGTTATTGCATAAATTTCTACATTTTTATTTGAATATAAATCAATCCCACAATGATGACGGTCTCCCCGATCTTCCCAGAAAGAACCCTGCCCGGTGACAGGGATTTCTTTCATTACTTTTAATGGTTTGATCATATAAACTTATTCAATGATCGTGTTAAACAATAATTTAAAGGTTCCATCCATTTGGTTGCGCTGTTGAGTTCTGAAACCAATCAGCACAATTTTACCCTTACCATAATGAGTAAGGATCATTCCCGGTTTCTTCACGATATTATCCTTGCCGATGAGCCACCCGCTTTTCAACAAGTTTTCATCCTTATATCTGACAATCGTTTTATAATCTTCATTATTCCGGCTTGGTACAACTTCAAAGACAGGGCTGTTATTGAACATCACTAAACCCTCATCTGGCATACCATATGCCGAAGGATCGGTATTGTCAAAACTGACTTTTAAAGTTGAACCCGGGCAGAAGAATTCTTTTGAGGACAAACCTGTAGTTACATTTCGAACCTTTAAATCGAATTCATTCACAATATATTCGAATGAACGTCCAAGAGCCACAATAGTCCCCCCGTTTTTTACAAATTCCTTCAGGATTTTACCCCCGTCTTTACCAATTCCACTTTGATATTTTTCAGGGTATTTTTCAGGTGTACGGCGACTATTACTTGAATAAACACCTGTTATTCCTTCCGGAGAATCATCGGGTAACACAATCACATCCCATTTTTTATTAAGTTCGCCTTTTCTAAGTTCGCTGCTCATCAAAGTTTGGTAAGGAATAGCAAAATTCTCAAAGCATAAACGTGTCCAGCCTTCATCCATATTACCACCATCATATCGCTGAAATAATCCAACACGCCCTCTTTTTACCTGATGATTATTTACCGATGGATTCTCATTTAATGCAGTAAAATCTGTTCCTGTATTTTTAGCTACCTCACTGAGTATATTCTCCGATGCTTTTTCAATCATAAAATCGCCAGGCAGAAAATTCATAAACTTTTCATCCAAACGTTTCACCTTTATCCCTTTGTCAATCAACAGACTTACCGCTTTGTAAGCGTTATTTTGTCTGCCATCCAAAATATACCCGGCTTCTCCTTTTATTATTTTACCTTCAATCATTTCAGGATAACTTATTACCTTAAAATCACCATTTATATTAATGCTTTTCAAATCAACTGAAACTCCCATGAATTCTGCCATGGTATGCGTTGCCAAATCGTAAGGTCGGATAGGGGTCCCATCTTCCTGCATCGTATAGGTATTTTCAGGATAATGGGTTTCCATCAACAAATTACGAATTAGCCCCATTTTTGGTTGGGCTAATGAGATAATATAGGACCCTTTTTGGTAATTCATGTTTTCAACCACGAAATCAGAGCTTGCCTTTTTAATTTCAATACCCGATTGTAAAAGGATATTTACCATTTTTACCATGGTTAAATAATCGTGTTGCTTAGCAGGCAGCACTATTGTTTTAACCTCTCCGTCGGCTCCTCTTTCCGTTTGGTTCTTTGCTTTGAGGTAAGCTGTTTTTAATACTGTTTCCTTATTTCTGGCTGCCAAATCAAGTAATGACCAAGCAGCAGATTTTTGCTGAGCAACAATATCCCTAAGCCTCCACCATCCACCTAACCATGGATTTGGGAATGTCGACTGTGCTTCATAATCAGGGAATGCTCGTGTATCGGCCCTTAACTGTTCGGGATGAATATAGATGGGTGTAGCTAAGTTAACACCGGCTGATTCGGTTAACATCCCTGCAATATTATGAAATGGAGTAATCCAATGCCAGCCAAAATGCCCCCAACCTGAATATTGCGCTGCGTTCAAAATACCTTTAAATCCATCCTCTTCTAATTTATAGGCAATATGGGCACCATACCAGCTAATTTCCCTCCAAACCAATGGATCTGCAAACGGTCGGATAGGGTCACAATAAGGTGGGACAAAAAGACGTGCACCATAAGAACCCATATGATGTTGATCAATATAAGCTTGTGGTGGCCAGTCATTATACATGATTTTAGCCGTATATTTTGATTCTATCAGGTTCAGATAATCTCCATCGCGATTGTTATCATGGCCGCAATATTTATGGTATAAAAATGGCATACTCAATCCTTCATATTCTGTACCCACCGTTTCGTTGTACCAATCAGTAATCATTACCTCTCCATCCGGATTAAAGCAGGGAATCATGAAAAACAAAACATTATCCAAAATGCGCAAAGCTTCTTCATCATTTCTGCTCAACAAATCAAAAGTCAATTCAGGAGCCATCTGTGTACCGCCAACTTCAGATGCATGCAAACTCATCGACTCAAAAATAACCGCCTTGCCTTCTTTAATAAATTGCTGAAGTTGATCTTCTTTCAAATCTTTTGGATTGGAAATGCTTTTATTGATCATTTGCAAGCGTTCAAGGTTTTTATGATTCTCGGAAGATGTAATCAACAATACCAAAAAAGGATGACCTTCAGAGGATGGGCCCATATTATAAACTTTCATCCGATCACTTTGTCCTTCCAGTAAATTGAAGTAATCAACCATTTTATCCCACCTTGCCAGCTTTCTGTCGGCTCCCATTTGGAAACCAAAGAAATCTTCGGGTGAGGTTATTTTTTGTCCTATTATCGGACCTGTATAACAAAACATTCCGGTTAAAACAAAGGTGATTAACACGGATCGAGAAGCTAGTGTAAAAGTTTTCATATTTTTGGAGCCTTTAATTTGATTATCTAGTAAATTTAAAAATTTAACAGACATAATCCGGGGATTAAGGATTTTATCGACCAATTATTAAAACATTTCTATAATCATTTGAATACCTTTGTCGGACACTAAATATTTTCAAAATGAAAACCTATACTTTTAAAACCAACTTAAAGTGCAGTGGATGCGTATCCGGCTTAATGCCATTCATGAACGAACTCAAAGAAGTTCAAAAATGGGATGTGGATTTAGGCAGTGAGAAGAAAATTCTGAGTGTTAGTGCCGACGATTCTTTGGAAGTAAAAGATATTATTGCGACCGTAGCCAAGGCAGGATATAAAGCAGAAATTATCTAACTGCTATTTTAAGACAATTTTAAATATATTCAGTTATATGATTCTCAGCGAAATATACTTTTCAGGAAAAATACTATTATTATTAGGGATAGTTATCTTTTTGTGGATGTTATATTTCAGTATCCAATCTTTCAGTGAAAAAGAAATCAGGGCCGGAAGTATTTTCAGTTGGATTTGTATTTTATTGCCTCTGCCCTATTTTTTGATTGCTTTTCTTGAAATTCCAAACCAGGTGATCATTTCAAACATACTCATTTTTGTTACTTTATTCATCCCTATTCTTTTTTTCATACCGTTGGGAAAAAATAAAAACATCCTCATAGACTTACCAAAAAATAAAATTGACGAAAGAGATATCATGTTCTCCCGTCGCTTGCTGAAAAAGGGTAGCGAACAATATGTTGAATACTATAATCGGAAACCCAAGAATTTAGAACCTGACGAAAACTTCCGGCAAAGACCCGGCTTGTTGAGTAAAGAATCTGTACAGTATGATCCGCTAATGTTTGCAAGCTCTGAAGCTTCTTTCTTTACGGTTGATCGACTTGCAAAAGCCATCAATGGAAAGCCCGAAGGTGAACCTCAGCAATTGAATGAAAAAGAAATAAGTTTATACATAAAGAATTGGGCAAAGAAACTCGGCGCGTTAGAAGTCGGAATAACAATTCTTAAAGATTACCATATTTATTCCCATGCCGGTCGCGGAGATGATTATGGTTCAGAAATTAAACTCAAACATAAATTCGCCATTGCTTTTACAGTGGAAATGGATTTTGAATTTACAACAACTGGACCTCAGGCACCCATAGTCATGGAATCGGGTCAACAATATTTAAATGCCGGAACGATAGCCGTTCAAATTTCAGCATTTATCAGAAATTTAGGTCACGAAGCACGTGCGCATATTGATGCCAACTATCAGGTTATCTGCCCACTTGTAGCAAAAGATGCAGGTCTTGGCGAACTGGGCAGGATGGGATTGTTAATGACTCCTAAACATGGTCCAAGGGTTCGAATAGGTGTTGTTACGACCAACCTGCCGTTGGTAATAGACAAAAAGACTGACGACCATACCACGATTGATTTTTGTAATCGGTGCATGAAATGCGCGTATACCTGCCCCAGTCATGCTATATCTTCAGGAAAACGTGAAAAAATTGATGGAGTTTTAAGATGGCAGATCAATCAGGAAAAATGCTTTCAGTTTTGGTGTACCTCGGGCACCGATTGTGGCCGCTGCATGGCAGTTTGTCCTTACTCTCATCCAAACAATTTAATGCACCAAATAATACGTTTTGGTATTCGTAATAATATTTTGTTCAGAAGGGTTGCCGTAATTCTTGACGATTTGATTTATGGTAGAAAGCCAAAGCCCAAGCCAATTCCAGACTGGATGAAAGTGAGTAAAAATTAATATTATTGTTAATAGAAACTGATAACAGATGAGTGAAAATAATGGGAAACCTGATCCAAACAAAATAAAATATCCGGTAAATTACCAACTAAAATTAATCATGGATAATGCAATCCCTGTGGATGAGAATATTAAAAATATAAGTGCAAAACTCAATGAGTTGCAGATTAAATTTGGCAGCTTTAACTCACGCTTAAGCGCAAAATCAACTTATATAAGCTTTGGTGTAATGGTCAGAATTATTTCTGCAGATCAATTTAAAATACTTTATGAGGAACTCAAAGATGTCAAGGGCTTAAAAACGGCATTTTAATTTAATAATTGAAAGATGAATAAAATAGTGGCTCTAATCATTGGCGGCGCTGCGGGAACATTACTCAGATTTTGGGTATCTGGTTGGGCACAACGCTTATTTGCGGGCGTTTTTCCTTGGGGTACTTTGACTGTAAATTTGTTGGGGTCATTCCTGATTGGCTTCTTCTGGGGAATTTTTGAAAGAGGGAATATTTCGAACAATATCAGGTTATTTTTATTCATCGGTGTTTTTGGTGGATTCACTACTTTTTCAACATTTGCCCTTGAAAGTCTGAACCTTTTTAAAACCGGCCATGTTAAATTTGCAATAATCTACATCCTGGCATCTAATATCTTAGGACTATTATTTGTATATTTAGGATATATTCTGGCTAGATGGATAGCCATAACTAACAGATAAAAAATGGAAAAATCTATTGATGGAATTTTACTCCGGATCTTTATTAGTGAAAATGACACTTTCAAAGGATCGTGTTTATTTGAATTGATTGTTCAAAAGGCTAGGGAGTGCGGCATGGCCGGAGCCACTGTTTTTAGAGGTATTATGGGCTACTGTGGTAAAAATCAAATCCAAACATCCACCATTCTCAGACTTTCCGAAAACATGCCCATTGTCATTGAAATGGTTGACACCAAAGAAAACATCCAAAAATTTCTGCCTTTTCTAAAAGAAGTTGTTATCAATGGATTGGTCACAACCGAAAAAGCAAACATCATCATCCACCCACAGACTTTCGATTAAGTATGCATAGCATTGAACCATACTACTCCTGGCGCCATCTCTACATTGCCTCTGAGGATAAAAGATCCCCCTTTTACGGAAGAGCATATAGTGAGTTTGAATTCACACACGCTGTTTACAATTATTATATTCATCCTCAATGGGATGAAATTGGTTCCTCAACTTTATATGCTAAACTCTTGTTTGCCGATTACGAGAATGGATACTGTGTGATCGAATTTATTGGAGAATGGAACGACCTGTTGCATAATGACGTGATGGAACTAAAAAAGAATTTAATCGATGTATTAACCATAAACGATATTCATAAATTTATTTTATTAGGCGAACACGTCATGAATATGCACTCCGATGAAAACGATTATTATCAGGAATGGTTTGATGAAATTGAAGATGGTTGGATCGTTGGCCTAAATTTCCGCGATCATGTGATCAAAGAATTTGAAAATGCCCGTATCGATTACTATATTTCATTTGGCGGTAAGTTTGATGAATTTAATTGGAAAGTTTACAGACCCGATCAATTATTCGAACAGATTGATAAACTAATGATGAAACGATTAAATCCTTAATGAATGATTATTGCCAAAACATTTAAAATCTTCGGTAAAGTTCAAAATGTAGGCTTTCGGTTTTACACCCATAAAAAAGCAAAAGAATACAATATAATGGGATTTGTCAGAAATGAGCCCGACGGTTCCGTTTATATTGAAGCTGAAGGCGAATCCATATTTTTGGAAGTCTTTGAAACCTGGTGCAAGCTTGGCCCGCCATGGGCAAGGGTCAGTGATTTCAAATCCAACCAGTCACTAGTGATGAATTATTCCGATTTCAAAATAAAATGAAACTCCAATTCTTTTACAGATTATTTTGATTCATTCTAAATAATATTTACTTTTGACAGTATGTGTAATTCTTTTATTATGAAGATCACTGATTATCAGAAAACATAAACACATTAACACGTAAACACATAAACACTTATTGACATTCAGTGGACATTCAGTGGACATACAATAGTAATACGTTGTAATACATGGTAATACGATTGTGAATAGGAAGTTTTAACAATAAAACAATAAAGCACTTTAACACAAACACGTAAACACATAAACACTTATTGACATTTAGCAGACATTCAGTGGACATACAATAGTAATACATAGTAATGCGCTTGGGAATAGGAAATTTTAACAATGGAATAGTGAAACAATGGAACAATAAAGCACATTAATACTTTAACACGTAAACACGCTAACACATAAACACTTAAATTTTAAAACAATGAAAAAAAACATAAGCACCATTTTCGCCATTATCACCTCAGCAATTCTCATTATGTTGACCTATTACGCTACTGCACAAGACCATAAGATGCATAAGCAGTTACAATCAATTAACACTGCCATCTGTGTGCTTGGTCCTACCGAGGGTAGCGGCGTTTCAGGTACGATAACTTTTACTCGAACAATGCAGGGCATCAAAGTAGTTGCCGAACTTAACGGTTTAAGTGTTGGAGCTCATGGATTTCACATTCATGAATTTGGCGATTGTAGTGCTGCCGATGGTACTTCAGCAGGTGGTCATTTTAACCCCGAAGGACATGAACATGCAGGTTTGGATGCTGAAATGAATCATGTTGGTGATCTTGGCAATTTAGTGGCAGATCAAAATGGTCACGCCCATCTTGAATTCACCACAAATCAAATACAATTTGAAGGTACAAATTCAATAATAGGAAGATCGATAATCGTACATGCTCAGGCTGACGACCTTAAATCGCAACCAACCGGAAACGCCGGAGCACGTGTTGCTTGCGGAACCATTGGTATTACAAAATAAGACTGATACCTGTCTAACCTATTTTCTTTATCAAGATATACAAGCTTTGATATGCTGAATTTGCTTAATTTAGCATATTAAAATCAATTGCATATTTTTGTTATACATCATTCAACACGTAAATATTGAACTTTAACGATTTTGGCCTCCATCCGGACTTAATGAATGGAGTGAAGGCATTGGGCTTTGAAAACGCCACCCCCATACAAATACAAGCAATCCCTGTTATCCTCAAGGGTTCAGATATGATTGCTTCTGCACAAACCGGAACAGGAAAGACCGCCGCATTTTTATTACCTATTATTAATCAAATATTGTCATCCCCCGATCGGGATTCCATTCAAGCACTTATCATTGTCCCAACAAGGGAGTTAGCCATCCAAATTGATCAACAAATGGAAGGCTTGTCCTATTTCTGTCAGATAAGCTCTCTGGCTGTATATGGAGGCAATGATGGAGGAAGTTTTACGCAGGAAAAAAATGCATTATCGCAAGGAGCAGATATGATTATTTGCACTCCGGGTAGGATGATTTCGCATTTGGCTCAAAATTACGTCAAGACTTCAAAACTCAAATTTCTTGTTTTGGATGAAGCCGACCGCATGCTCGATATGGGTTTTCATGAAGACATTCTTAAAATTATTAGTTATCTGCCGGAAAAGAGACAAAACTTAATGTTTTCGGCAACCATGCCTGATCAAATTAGGGTATTGGCGAGAAAGGTTTTAAACAATCCATTTGAAATTAATATTGCTGCTTCGAAGCCAGCCGAAAAAATCCTTCAAATTGCATATGTAGTTTACGACAATCAAAAGATTCCACTTGTATTGTATCTGCTAGGAAATCAGAAAGCTAAAAGTGTGTTGATCTTTTGTTCGACCAAAAGTAGTGCAAAGGCACTTAGCAGAGAATTAAAGCTTTTAAATCTGGCTGTTGAGGATATTCATTCAGATTTGGATCAGATGAACCGTGAAAAGGTTTTGATGGATTTCAAAAATAAAAAGCTTAATATTTTAGTCGCAACAGATATTTTATCACGAGGAATCGATATTGAAGACATTGAACTCATTGTCAACTTTGATGTTCCACAGGATGGTGAAGATTATATTCATCGAATAGGGAGAACAGCCAGGGCAGATGCCGATGGTGTTGCGATTACCTTAATAAGTGAACGTGATCAAGGAAAGTTTGCTGTAATTGAAAAATTACTGGAGAAAGAAGTTTATAAAGGGAAAGTTCCCATTCAATTTGGGGATGCTCCAACTTATAATCCAAACAGTAAGCGAAATACGTTTAAAAAATTTGGGCGCAAGAAAAATAAATAATTAAATTTTTTAATTATCATAAATAGAGAGTTATTATTCTAATTAACCATCAATTAATAATTAATTTTTTCGATTATGAAAATCTTACTTATCCAAAATCATGCAACTGAAAGCTTTGGTTATATAGAAACCTTTTTAACAGAACATAATTATGAATTTGTATGCTTCAAAGCTTACGAAGGCAATAATTATCCTCCATTAAAACAATTTACGCACCTCATGGTTGGAGGTTCTCCGCATTCGGCCAATGAGGTTGATTCAATTTTATTTCTAAAAAAAGAATGGGAATATTTGTCGAAAGCAATTAAATTGAAACTTCCGGTTTTTGGTCTTTGTTTTGGAGCACAAATCGTTGCACGAATTTTAGGTGCCAAAGTTCAAAAAAATGCCTTATTGGAAATTGGTGATTCTGAATTAAAACTAACTATAGCCGGACAGTCCGATCCATTTTTCAAAGGATTTCCAAAAAAGTTCCATGCGTTTCAATGGCATGGCGACACCTTCGATGTTCCAGAAAATGCTGAATTATTGGTTGAAGGAAAATCTTGCAATAATCAGGCATTTCGTTATAACAATATTTTGGCGGTCCAGTTTCACCTGGAGGTTGATCACATCATGGCCAGCCAATGGTATAGCCATTTTAAAAATGACATGAAAGGCTATCACAAAAATGCAGAACAGATTGTTCAGGAATGTCTTGCGATTGAGAAAGCACAACTCCAATTATGCGAGATTATGCTGAATAATTTTTTTGAGTAAAGATTTTCAACCTGCATTATTTA
Source organism: Bacteroidota bacterium (assembly GCA_018816945.1). NCBI lineage: Bacteria > Pseudomonadati > Bacteroidota > Bacteroidota bacterium. Next base: position 26,651 of record JAHIVC010000007.1, read on the forward strand.
TTAGATGCATTGCTCCCTTTACCCCATCTGCGGCACTTGAAATAATGCCTCCGGCGTAGCCGCTTCCTTCGCCAAGCATGTATAAATTCCCGAATCCTTCACAAAGTCCGGATTTTTCTCTTAAAACCTGAATGGACGAAGACGTTTTGCTTTCCAAACCCAATAGAATCCCTTTCTCAAATCCCTTCATTTTACGATTAAAATCCAACAACCCTACTTTCATTGCTTCACTGATTTCTTTCGGCAGAAGTTCCCATAAAGGTGCACTCACTAATCCTAAAGGATAACTGGTTTCAATAGCCAAACTACTTATTTTCCGAGTAATGAAATCTTCAATCCTACAATACGGGGCTTGATATGAACCAGAAAAATCGAAAAATTTTTGCTCAAGCTTTTCCACCCAATCGAGTGATTCAAGTGCTGAAACTTCCCTGTTCAATAATTGACTTAAATTTAAAGATGCTACGCACGCGGCATTTGCAAATTTGGCATCACGCCCGTACATACTCATTCCGTTTACAATATTACTTCCTTTGTATGCTGTGGCCGGAACTACCATTCCTCCGGGGCACATACAAAAACTATAAACATGATGTTTATCATCGGCATTTGAAGTAAGCCGATATTCGGCAGCTTTAACTCCTGGTAAGGATTCAATCCCCCATTGGGCCTTATTGATCAGTTCTTGCGGATGTTCCATCCTGCTCCCAATGGCAAAATTTTTTGATCGGAATTGTACTCCTTTTTTAATAAGCATTCGATAAGTCTCGAATGCGGAATGACCGATTGCCATTATTAAATAATCCGTCTCGTAATTTTTGCCTGTACTTGTTTCAACAGTATGAATCTTTCCTTTTTTTATTTTAAGATCGGTGACGCATGTATTAAAAATAATTTCCCCGCCAATCTTGACAAACTTTTCCCTCAGGTTTTTTGCAATTATTTTTAAGTTATCGCTTCCCAAATGTGGGTGCGCCATATATTTAATTTCCTGAGGAGCACCTGCATCAACATATTCATTGATAATAAAACCCCTTTCGGTGGAAATATGTTTAGATCTGGAAGTTAATTTACCATCCGAAAATGTACCTGCTCCTCCTTCTCCATATGCGTAGTTATTGTTTGAATCAAACTTTTCCGTTTTTTCAAATTTTTCAATCATTTGTCCCCGATGCTCCACTTCCGAACCACGTTCAATCAGTATAACATTAAATCCGGCTTTTTGTAAAATATAAGCCGAAAAAAAACCTGCAGGCCCGCTTCCCACAACTACAACCTTTTCATCTCTCTTTTTGCAAGGAACACTTAAGGTTTCGCTTGAAAAAGGTACAGATTCCTTAATTTCTTCCGACTGAATAAAAACTTTCAACAACCAATGAATATCCCTTTTATTACGGGCATCCAGGCTCTTGTTTTCTATTTGAAAAGAAAAATTTTTTATTCGAAACTTATTTACTATTCTCGATCGCAGTTCAGCATCTGAATAATTTGTTGGCATTTTAATCTCAACTATTTTCTGTCCCATTTCAAGCCATATTATTAATATTGATCGGAGGTAAAATTAATTCAATTCAGAGCAAGATTTAGAATTTCTTTTATCTTGGCCAAGAAAACTTAGGTTTCATGTGATGAATTCAATATTTTTGTGTAATCAGAAAAGCTACTAAATTGTCACATTCATTCTCAGAAGCAATTGATCTTATTAAAAAAGCAAAACATATTGTTGCTTTTACGGGCGCAGGTATTTCTGTAGAAAGTGGCATCCCGCCATTTCGGGGTGCTCAGGGGTTATGGAGCAAATATGACCCTCAGGTTTTAGAACTTTATTATTTTTTTGACAATCCGAAAGAATCGTGGACCGTTATTAAAGAAATTTTTTATGATTTTTTTGGGAAAGCCAAACCCAATGATGCCCATAAAGGACTTGCGATATTGGAATCAAAAGGTTTTATCAAAGAGATCATTACCCAGAACATTGACAACCTGCATCAGGAAGCAGGGAGCAAAGTTGTTTACGAATTTCATGGGAATTCACAACAATTGATTTGTACTTCTTGTAAATCCACTTATAAAGCACGTGAGATAAATCTAAATAAACTTCCGCCGCTTTGTTTAAAATGCAATTCATTGCTAAAACCCAATTTTATCTTTTTTGGGGAAGGAATTCCTCAGGATGCTTATCATGCGTCATTAGCTGCAGCAAAAAAAGCTGATCTTTTTATTTTAATTGGAACCACAGGCGAGGTGATGCCAGCCTGTCAAATGCCCTATATAGCAAAAGAAAATGGCGCAAAAATTATCGAAATAAATCCTGAAACATCAAAATTTACGCATACGATTACCGATGTTATTTTAAAAGAGAAAGCATCAATCGCCATGAATCATATTATTAAATCATTATGAAAATTAATATAAGGATGAAAAATAGAATTTACAGTATTGGGCTAATACTAATAATGGTTGCATTCGCTACAACCAATCTAACTGCCAAAGAAACCTTAAAGAAAACGACGGCCGAACTGGATAACTATTACGAAACAGCATTGAAAAAATGGAATGTTCCGGGAATGGCAATCGCAATCGTAAAAGACAATCAGGTGATTTATGCGAAAGGCTTTGGGGTTAAAAATATTTGTACGGGAGAAGCCGTCGATGAGAATTCATTGTTTGCCATCGCATCTAATACAAAGGCGTTCACTGCGGCCGGAATTGCGATGTTGGTTGAAGAAGGCAAACTATCATGGGATGATAAAGTCACAAAATATTTGCCTTGGTTCGAGCTTTACAGCCCGTACGTTACACATGAAATGAATATCCGCGATTTATTAAGTCACCGATCAGGGTTAAGAACCTTTTCAGGCGACTTGATCTGGTACGGGACAGATTATAGCCGGGAAGAAATCGTAAAAAGAGCTAAATTCCTTGAACCTGCATTTGGATTCAGAGAAAAATACGGATACCAAAATATTATGTTTATTGCCGCAGGCCTTGTTATAGAAAAAGTAAGCGGAATGAGTTGGGAAGATTTTATGCAACAAAGAATTTTTGATCCACTGCAAATGGACAGAACAGTTACCAGTATTGCGAAACTTGATTTAAAAGGAAATTACACCACTCCTCATAATGATTATGAAGGAAAATTAATAACAATCCCTTATCTTAATTGGGATAATGCCGCTCCTGTAGGAGGAATTTTGTCAAGCGTTGCTGATCTTTCAAAATGGATGTTACTTCAACTGAATCATGGCATTATTGGTGCCGATACCCTTTTCACAGCCAAATCGCAACACGAAATGTGGCAGGCGCATACGGCACAAACGGTTAGTGCTTTTTCTGAGAAAATGTTTCCAAGTACCCATTTTAAAGCTTATGGTTTAGGGTGGGCATTGATGGATTATCAGGGAAGGAAAATTGTTTCTCACGGAGGTGGTTATGATGGTATGATCTCCAGAACAGTTCTGGTTCCGGAGGAAAATCTTGGATTTGTCATCCTGACAAATTCCAACAATTCCATTTCAACTCCGTTGATGTATAAAACACTTGATATGTTTTTGAGTGATGAAAAAACCGATTGGAGTGAAACGATGTTTGTTCAAGACAACAGGACGGATAACCGTGATCCTGAAGAAGGACGGATTAAAAACACCAGTCCAAGTCTGGATCTAAAAGAATATACGGGTATTTACGGGGGTAAAATATACGGAAATACTGAAGTGACTTTAGTTAACGGTCAATTAATTCTGGAAATGAAACATACCAAAATTTTCAAAGGATCATTAACCCATTGGCATTACAATACTTTTGAAATTGAATTTAAAGAGGTGCCTTCACTTCCAAAAGGAAAAGTTCAGTTCAAATTAGATGCAGATGGCAAGGTTGAAGAATTGATTATAGACGTCCCAAACCCTGATTTTGATTTTACTGAACTCGACTTTAAAAAGCTTAAATAGTAATTACTTAAAATTTCGAACATGGATTTTATCTGGATCATAGTGGGTATTTTACTCATTTTAATTGGCATTGCAGGTGCTATCGTTCCCGGTATTCCCGGACCAATTGTTAGTTTTTTTGGATTGTTGGTACTACAACTTAGAACCAATCCTGCTTTTAGCGAAAGTTTACTTTTTATTCTCGGTTTTATCGCAATAGTGGTTACCATACTCGATTATGTGGTACCTATTTGGGGAACTAAAAAGTTTGGGGGAACTAAAATGGGTGTCAGGGGAAGCACAGTTGGATTAATCGTAGGCATTATTGGACTACCAATACTTGGCATCGTGATAGGACCAATTGGGATTATAGGGATAATTTTAGGCCCTTTTGTTGGAGCATTCATTGGTGAATCGATGGCTGGTAGTGACTCAACCAAAGCTTGGCGTTCTGCCATTGGATCATTCATTGGATTTATGGCCGGAACATTTATGAAGCTGGTTTATTCGTTGGTTGTTGCATATTATTTTGTGATTGGATTAATGTAAATCAATTTATGACTTTTCAAAAATATCAATCAACTACCGAGCTGGAAAAAATCGCTTATTCCATCCGTAAAAATGTTTTAATAAGCCTGACTGAAGCAGGATCAGGACATACCGGAGGATCTCTTGGATTAACAGACATATTCACTGTTCTGTATTTTAATATCATGAATCATGATCCTGAGAATTCAAAATGGGAAGAACGGGACCGTTTGATTTTATCTATTGGACATGTTACCCCTGTGCATTATGCTACTCTTGCTGAAGCCGGATATTTCCCTGTCGAAGAATTATTAACCTTACGGAAACTGGGTACGCGTTTGCAAGGTCATCCCGGTCGTGAACATGGCTTACCCGGATTGGAATTATCTGCGGGTTCATTAGGACAAGGTTTGTCAGTTGCGGTTGGGATGGCGTTAGCAGATAAAATAGATAAAAAGAACAGAACCACATTCTGCATTTGTGGAGATGGCGAATTACAGGAAGGTTCCATTTGGGAAGCAGCCATGAGCGCATCTCATCACAAATTAAATAAACTAATAACTATTATAGATAGAAACAGGGTTCAAATTGATGGAAAAACGGAAGATGTAATGCAAATTGAACCGCTTGCCGACAAATGGAAGGCTTTTGGTTGGGGAGTTTTAACCTGTAACGGTAACAATATTCAGGAATTGATTTCAACCTTAAATAAAGCCAAACAAGTAAGCGAAAAACCTACTGTCGTTATTGCGAAAACCATAATGGGCAAGGGCGTAAAATCAATCGAAGATGATTATCGATGGCACGGAAGAGTGCCTACAAAAACAGAGCTTGAACTTTTCTTAAAAGAACTTTACTAAAATGGATTATATCAACAGAGGTAATAGATCTACCAAAGATGGCTTTGGTATTGGACTTTTAAAATTGGGAGAGAAGCACAAAAATCTTATTGCTTTAGGAGCAGATATTACGGCTTCCGTAGGTGTAAATTATTTTGCAGAAAAATTTCCGCAACGATTTTTTTCTTTAGGCATAGCCGAACAAAATTGCATTGGCGTTGCTGCCGGATTAGCATTAAGTGGTAAAATTCCTGTTTTTAGCACTTATGGAGTTTTTGCAGCACTTCGCACCACCGATCAAATCCGTATTTCATTATGCTATAATAATGTACATGTCATTATTGGAGGAGCTCATGCGGGCATTTCTGTTGGTCCTGACGGAGCAACTCATCAGGCACTGGAAGATATTGCGATCATGCGGGTACTGCCAAACATGACCGTTTTTTCGCCTTGCGATGCAACACAAACTGAACAGGCCATTATAGCTGCAGTTGAACAAATTAAAGGTCCGGTTTATCTTCGGTTTGGGCGTGCTCCCGTTCCCGATTTTATAAATCCTGATTTAGAATACATTCCAGAAAAAGCCCAGACCTTAAAAAAAGGCAATGATATTACCTTAATAGCCACTGGGCATATGGTTTGGGAAGCTTTACAATCCGCAAAAATATTGGAAGAAAAGGGCATCTCGACCAGGGTGATCAATATTCACACCATCAAACCTATAGATAAAGAAGTAATCATTAATGCAGCTAAGGAAACCAAAGCCATCGTAACCCTGGAAGAACATCAGGTTCAGGGTGGATTTGGAAGTGCAGTTGCAGAAGTGATCGTTGAGAATTATCCTGTTCCTTTAAAAATGATTGGTGTGCAAGATCGTTTTGGTGAATCAGGTCAGCCGGAAGAATTAATGATAAAATATGGTTTGAAGGCTGAGATATTTACGAAAGACATCCTGCATTTTATTAATTTAACCTCAAGTTCGATCTAAGCATTTCTCATGAAACTGTTACTGTATATATGAGATTTAGCATTTTGAGCTATCAAGGTGTTAGCTATTGGCATTTAGCTGTTGGTCAAATAGCAAGTGACTTTTGTTGTGTCTTGAATCTTGTGTCTTGAATCTTGTGTCTAACATCTAAAGTCTAACGTCTCATAACTTAATCTATTAAATTAGTTACCATTTTATTTATTTGCATTTTATTTAAATTTAATTTGGTTTTTGGCATAAGAATTGCAAATTTCGCATGAAAAATATTAACCATAATAATTCATAAATATAAATGATGATGAAAACAAAATTACTTACTTTAATAATACTGGCTATATCATATAGCAGTTATGCACAGACAGCATATGATAAAATTTACACCAATGACAAAATTATTGAGTGTACGATCAAGGAAGTCACACCGGATGCAGTAAAATTCTGTTATCCTAACGAAGATCTGGTAAATTCAATTTATAAAAATACAATCCTCAAAATAGAATATAAATCAGGTCGGGTTGAAGAATTTGCAGAAGCTACCTCATTTAAAACAGTCCGTAGTGGGGCTGATTGGGAAAATGTTTCCATTACACAAATTGAAAGTGAAGTAAAAGGATTGTTCAAACTGGAAGATGTTTCTTCAAAGGCCAAGGGTACCACTGCTATTGCCAATGTCAACAAAGTAAAGGACCGTGCGATGAAAAAACTGAAAATAGAAGCAGCTATGATGGGAGGTAATATTATTTACATTACACAACAGGATACCAGAGGAAACCTTTTCGGGAGTGAATACCAGGCTTCTCAACCAACTGAAACAAATTATGCAGGAGTTGCTTATACCAATAAAAGACCCAGTTTTAGCGAATTTCAAGCTTTGTATGAAACAAAAAAACAATTTCAGTTTCAATCGAAGGAATTTCTTGGGAATAATAGCCCTGACTTAGAATCAACAAAACCAAAAATATATAATGTAAACATCAATAATATTGAAGACGAAAAAGGCTTCATCTATGTTTATGCTGATATTCCGGGTGAGGAAAGTAATAAATTCAGGGTAAGTTATTTTGATCAGGAAGTTGTGGTTTTAATGTATCAGGACAAACGTAAGATTTATAATCTGGTTCTGGGAATTTAAGATCTGAATAATGTTAAAAAAGAGTCAGATTTCTGACTCTTTTTTTAATTTACTGAAAATAGATTCCGGATATTCCACTTCCTCTAAAAACAAGGCCTTCGCCGGAACTGAGTAACCTGCTTCGTTCCGGTTTCTGCGTTCAATGATGTTTTTGAATTCTTCTATGGTGATTTTACGTTGCCCCACCTCCAATAAAGTCCCCACAATTGCCCTTACCATATTTCTCAAGAATCGATCAGCTTTGATAGTGAAAATCAATTTATGGCCCACTTCTTCCCATTTCGCATTAAAAATTTTACAATTATTGGTTTTTGTTTGTGTATGCAATTTTGAAAAACTCGTAAAATCATCATAAGCAATCATTTCAAATGCAGCCTTGTTCATCAATTCAATATCCAAATCACCAAATAAATAAAATGAATAATCATCCATAAAAGGATCTTTTCTGCGATTGATATAGTATTTATAAGTTCGGGATAAAGCATCGAATCGTGCATGGGCATTCTCTTTAACCGGTTCAATACTAAAAACAGCGATTTCTGGCGGAAGAAACCTATTCAGTTTAAAGCACAAATTTATCCGTTCTTCATCACAAATCTCCCGATCGATATCAAAATGGGCATAAAAATTATTGGCATGTACCCCGGTATCTGTACGGCCACAGCCTGTTATATTAATTTCTTTGTCAAGAAGTGTTTGTAAACCAATGGTAACAGACTGCTGAACAGTTGGTGCATTTACTTGAAATTGCCAACCATGAAAGCCCGTTCCCTTATAGGCCAGATGCATAAAATAACGCTTTATCAATATTTTTGATTTTACACAAAAGTAGAAAAAAGTGACTAAAGTGCACTAAAGTATTTAGAGTGCCTAAAGTTTCAATATTTCAAAACAGCTTTAGTACTTTATTCACTCAAGGCATTTTAGTCACTTATTTAAACTCATCCTAAATTTCTTTAAAAATAAGCTTTAACCTCTTATATCTATAAAAACAGCATATCTTTGTGTCATCTTTTTAATAAACTTAACACGATGCAAGTAAAACGATTTGGGGTTTCCCTGGAAGATGAACTATTAAAAAAGCTTGATCGCTTGGTAGAAGATCAAAAATTCCCAAATAGATCACAGGCCATCCGATATCTAATCAAAAAAGACTTAGTTGAAAATGAATGGGAAGGCAATGAAGAAGTGGCCGGAGCCATCGTATTGGTTTATGATCACCATAAACGCAATTTACAGAATGAATCAACCGAAGTGCAGCACGATTACCATCATTTAATTCTTTCGGTGCAACATGTGCATTTAAATCATGATAATTGTTTAGAAACCATTACTGTTAAAGGAAAAGCATCTGAATTGATCGACCTGTCAAATAAGCTGATCGCCATTAAAGGGATCAAACATGGTCAGTTGGTAATGAGTACTACAAACTAATTTTTTTACACTGTGAGTAACACCTTTGTCATATTATTAACACGCTTATACAAGAAAACATCTCTTTTTATTTTTTTTTTAAGTCTACTTCTTAGTTCTTGTTTAAGTAGTAATCCTAAATCTCAAAAATCCGAAACCCACTTTATCACTGATATGAATGGACGAAATATTGAAATTCCCATTCGAATTAGGAGTGCAGTTGCCCATGGTGCAGGAGCTTTACGAATGATTTGTTATTTAGATAGAACCGACATAATCATTGGAGTCGAATCAAATGAAAAAAAACGCAATGTTCCTTACTTGTATGCCTATCCTGAACTAAGAAATTTGCCAATTATAGGTACTGGAAATAACGCTGATCCAGAACTGATTGCAAGATTGCAACCTGAAGTCATTATTTGCACTTTCCTAAGCTCTTCCGAAGCGGACGAATTACAGAAAAGAACGGGAATTCCGGTGCTGTGTTTAAGTTATGGCGACTTCAATAAAAATGAAACTAACTTTTATGAGTCTATGCGCCTTTTGGGAAGTATTCTTGAGAGAAACGAGAGAGCTGAATATCTGATTAATTATATTAAAAATGGCCTAAATAGTGTTGAAATAGCATGTGATAAACACGCGTCAAGAGCAAGGGTATATGCTGGAGGAATTGCATTTCGTGGCTCACACGGAATAAATTCGACCGAACCATTATATGCTCCATTCAGATATGCTCACGCTTATAATGTTGCTGAAGGATTAGTTAACAACCCGAATTTTTCTGCTTCACAATTAAATAATGTGATTATCGACAAGGAGCAAATTATTAAATGGAATCCGGAGAAAATATTTATTGACATCTCAAGCTACACGCTTTCCGAGCCCGATTTGGATAAAAATTCAGTAGTTGGTAAATTGATTCCGGCTATTCAAAAAGATGAGGTTTATTTTTTACTACCTCATATCTGGCATTCTGTAAATTACGAACATATTTTAATCAACACATTTTATATCGCAAAGGTTTTGTATCCAGATATATATCCCGACATGGATATAAAAACGAAAGCCAATGAAGTTTACGAAGCCTTTTTAGGCAAAGCAATTTATGATAACCTTCTTGATTTATATGGGATGGGTTGCCAGAAAATAAATGAGAAATGAGCAAGGAAATCATTAAAGAATATAAACAGTTTACCACCCGTAAAAGGCTTTTTATTTGGGTCAGTATTTTCCTGCTTCTACTCTTCATCGTTCTTGGATTATTGATTGGTGCTTCTTCTATTTCGTTGAATGAGATAGTTCAGATTTTAACAGGTAATAGCGAAGATGTGAACCGTCAAATTATTTTAAATATTCGCTTGCCCCGTGTTTTATCGGCAGTTTTGGCCGGAACCGCATTGAGTGTTTCAGGAACGGTAATGCAAAGCATTTTAAGAAATCCGCTGGGCTCGCCTTTCACATTAGGTATTTCAAATGCAGCCGCGTTTGGAGCTGCATTCGCGGTTATTATTTTAGGTGCCGGGAGTACACAAAGCAATGTGAACGATGCTGTTCTGATTAACAATCCTTACTTGATCACTATTTCAGCCTTTTTCTGGAGTTTGGTCAGCACAGCGATTATTTTACTAATGGCACGATTTAAAGATGCATCGCCCGAAACAATGATCCTTACCGGAATTATATTGGGTTCATTGTTTATTGCCGGAACTACCGGGCTCGAATATTTCGCGGAAGACGTGCAGCTTTCAACTATTGTCTTCTGGACCTTTGGTGATTTGGGCAGGGCCTCATGGCGCGAATTTTATATTTTATTGGCTGTCGTTATTCCTTCCCTGTTCTACTTTATGAGCAACCGATGGAACATCCGTTCTCTCAATACCGGTGACGAAACGGCAAATAGTTTGGGTGTAAATGTTGAAAAAACCCGTATAAAAGTCATGCTGGTGGCTTCGTTGACAACAGCAGTGGCTGTTTCCTTTTTTGGCATTATCGCATTTGTAGGTTTGGTTGTACCTCATTTGGTTCGAAAAATGATCGGAAGCGACGAAAGGTTTCTTATTCCGGCAACTGCACTTTTTGGAGGAGTATTTCTGTTAGCTTCCGATTTGCTGGCTCGTAGCATCATTGCACCGATGGTATTGCCGGTTGGAATCCTCACTTCCTTCATAGGTGCACCATTATTCATTTTATTATTGTTCAAAGAAAGGGGGAAGGGTTTATGGTTAAGATAGAACTTAAAAACTTAGATTTTGCTTACAATGGCAGTTTGGTTTTGAAAAACATCAACCATCATTTTGAGCAAGGGAAATTAATCAGTATCGTCGGGCCAAACGGCTCGGGTAAAAGCACCATCCTTAAATGTATGGATCGCATCCTTCAACCTAAAAACGGAACCATTTATCTTGACGAAAGGAATATTATAAATTTTCATGCTGAAGAATTAGCAAAAAAGATAGCTTATGTCCCGCAAAGCGAGGGTGGAACTTTTCCAGCTACGGTATTCGATTCGGTTTTGTTGGGGCGAAAACCGCACATTCAATGGTCGCCAAGACAAAATGACCTTGAAGTTACCGCCTCGATGATCGAAAAAATGAACCTCAAAAACATCTCCCTAAAGAGTATAAACAAGTTAAGTGGCGGGCAACGACAAAGGGTTTTTATCGCCCGTGCCCTTGCACAGGAACCCGAAGTGCTTCTTTTAGATGAGCCAACGGCAAATCTGGATTTAAAACATCAGATCGCTGTCTTAAAAGTCCTTAAAAAACTCACTGAACAGGGCATCACTGTAATTATTGCCATTCATGATTTGAATTTAGCATTACTATTCAGTGATCATTTTGTATTATTGAAAGATGGAGAGGTATTTGCAAGTGGCGAAAAAGAAATCATCACCAACAAAAACATTGAAAAACTTTATGACATCAAGGTTAATATAATTAAACAGAAAGATAAAATATTCATCATTCCTTTATCCTGAAAAAATGAGAATCACAGAAATAGGTATCGTTAAAAACAATTTTGAAACTGAAAATAATCCGCACGAAATCAAAAAATACGAAAGTCGAATTATCATCAAAGACGAATTTTTAGAAGGCCTTGATCTTATTGAAGAATACGAATTCATCGATATTGTTTTTGATTTTGATCGATCTACTTCATATGAGATGACTGCAACCACACTCCGGGGCAATGTTAAAGGATTATTTGCTACTCGTAAACCTGACCGACCGAGTTCTATTGCAGTTACCACGGTCAAACTTTTGGAAAGAAATGGAAATTTGCTTCGGGTTATTGGTTTGGATGCCTTAAACAACACACCGGTCCTTGATATTAAACCAGTTGATTTCTCAATGGTTGAAGATAAAATGGACAAAATTAGATTGGATGAACTTAAAAATAATCCCCGAAGGGAAATCGTAAATGATATTCTGCGCAACGATCTGGAAACCTTAATGATTAAAGCCGCGGCCCTGCATGGCCACTATTGTCCCGGAGTAGCATTAGGTGTTATGGCTGGGACAAAAGCCATGGGATTGATGCGCGAAACAGGTGATGGGATGGAAGATATTCTTGCTATCACTGAAACCAATAATTGTTTCAGTGATGGGGTTCAATTTGTAACAGGCTGTTCATTCGGAAATAATGCTTTAATATTTAAGGATTTTGGGAAAACCGCTTTCACCCTTACCAAAAGAGATGGAAAAGGAATTAGAATTACCGCAAGAGCCGATGCGAAAGAATATATGCGTCAGGCTCATCCATTATTCACAGAAAGTTTTCAAAAAGTAGTAAAAGGACAGGATCATAGTAAGTATGAACTTTTAAAATTTAAAAAATACGGTCGTGATCGGGCATTTGCAACGTTAGGTTTGGATTTTGACAAATTATTTAAAATTGAAAATATTAAGGTCTCTATCCCGGCTTATGCACCATCTCACGAGAGTATTATTTGCAGAAAATGCGGGGAAAACACCATGAGTACAAGGGCTATCGGAGATTTATGTTTACCTTGCTCCGGAGAAAAATATGCAGAACTTAATGGAGCAGGAATAGTTATGAGTGATGAATTATAAGTGATGAATTTTATTTTCAAAAAAATATCATTCACCATTTTTCAAATTCACCATTTCACCAATTTACCAATCAACTAATTAACCAATTATGAACGACTTAAACGTTTTACTCGGAACAGCGGCAATCATTGCTTTCACCCATACCCTTTTTGGCCCCGATCACTACCTCCCTTTTATAGTGATGTCGAAAGCAAGAAAATGGTCCTTATGGAAAACCACCTGGTTAACAATTGCCTGTGGAATTGGTCATGTTGGAAGTTCAATTGTACTTGGCGTTATTGGTATAGCTTTTGGGATTGGACTCTATAAAATTGAATTCTTCGAAGGTTTCCGTGGAAACCTTGCAGCATGGGCCTTCATTATTTTTGGATTTGCCTATATGATGTGGGCATTTTATCGTATATATTTCAACAAACCACATAAGCATAAGCATTTTCACACAGATGGTCATTTACATGTTCACGAGCATACCCATAGCAACGAACACGATCATGTTCATCATAAAAAAATCACTCCCTGGATCTTATTTACCATTTTCGTGTTAGGGCCTTGCGAACCATTGATTCCTATTTTAATGTATCCTGCCGCTGAATTAAGTACCTTTGGTATCATTGCCGTAAGTGTAGTTTTCTCAGTGATAACCATCGGTACCATGCTGGGAATTGTTATCCTGGCAACCCTGGGTATTAATTTCCTTCCAATGGGAAAGTTAGAGAAATATATACACGTAATTGCCGGCGCAACCATCTTTTTAAGCGGAATAGCCATTGTATTTTTAGGCCTTTAAATGAAATTTCAGATCTGATAATCTATTTTTTTATAAATTCGTTCAAAGCAAAGCTAATCTGCTAATTAACTAATTAAACTTTGAACCATGAAAAAAACAATCATCATATTATTCGGTTTTTCCTTGATCCTGATTTTAGGTTGCAAGGCTAAAAGCCCAATTGCAAAATCGGAAATCCCAAAATATTTCAAAATAGATCATACCCTTACAGCAGATCAAACTCACAATAAATTCAGTAGTATAATTGAGCCTGTTCTTAGGGTAAAATCAGGAGCAGTGATTGAAGTATTTACGGAGGAAGCCAGTGATCAGGAGCTAAATATCAACTCAACCAAAGAAGCTATTGGAACCATGAATGCTGATTTGATCCACCCGATTACGGGCCCAGTTTATGTGGAAGGTGCTGAACCGGGAGATGTGATCACCGTAAACCTGCTTGAAATTGAAATTGGTGACTGGGGCTGGCTTGCTATCTTTCCTGGTTTTGGAATTCTTGATCAAGAATTTACTGAACCCTATTTGCGAAATTTCAAACTGGACGATAAGAATCGCACCATTAATTTTAAGGATCATATTAATATTCAACTGAAGCCGTTTCCCGGAGTTATGGGCGTTGCCCCTCCCACCGACGAAATGTTAAGCACCATTCCACCTAGGGCCAATGGTGGTAATATGGATAATCCATTTTTGGTTGAAGGCACCCTCGTGCATTTTCCTGTTTTTGTTGAAGGAGCTTTATTTTCAATAGGAGATGGTCATGCTGCACAGGGATTGGGTGAAGTTTGTGGAACAGCTATTGAAGCTCCGATGAGGATCGTATACAGAATTACCTTAGAAAAAGGAGGACGTTCAATACCAGAACCTGAATACGAAAATAATGATTATTATGCCGTATCAGCCTATGGAACCACTTTGATCGAGGCATCCCAAAAGGCCACCAAATATATGGTTGATTATTTGGAAAAAGAATTTTATCTGAGCCGTGAAGAAGCTTATTTGTTATGTTCAATTGCTGGAGATTTGCATATTGCCGAAGTGGTCGATCTTCCTCATTATTTAGTTAGCATGCACATTTCAAAAAAAGTGCTTGGCTTATAACTTCTAATAAGGACTATAAGGGAGAAAAAAGGACTTTAAAATCGACTATTCTGGAGACAAGCTGCGAGTAATTATTAGTTTTCCTATATTTACGTCAAATAAAAACATTCCATTATGAATGATATCATAACAATTGAAGGGAGAGCATATCAGGCTTACCACATTCCAACACAAAATACCAGCATTTTATTACTATTTGGGAAAAATGGTTTTTTAGCTTGTGGATATATCAATATTGAAATAGCAAATAAGCGTGATGATGCCTGTGCTATTATTACAGGCATCAAAACTGTCGACGAACTATTGACTTCCGAAGTAAAAATGGTGAGTAGTGCCGCCCGTAAAATCGGCGTTATGGAAGGAATGACAGGGAAAGAAGCACTCATGTTGATGTCTTGAAATTTTAATAAAATACCGGGTTTTCATAAAATTACCAACACACATCAACTATGGAAGAGAATGAAGGCTTGAAGAGAGAAATCGGAGTATGGGGGCTGGTTTCCAATTCAATCAATATAATTGTTGGTGCAGGGATTTTTTTAATCCCTGTTATTGTTTTTGAACGATTAGGTACAGGAAGCATTTTAGCATTTATAATTTGTGGTATCCTGATGATGCTTATCATGTTAAGTTTTGCGGAAATTGGCACCAGGATCACCAAAACAGGCGGGGCTTATTCTTATATCGAAGAAGCATTTGGTAAGTATGCAGGATTCCTCACCACCAATATTTTCATCTTTGGGGCATCTGTTATGGCTAATGCGGCAGTGGCAAATGGATTGGCCGACACACTGGCTTATTTTTTCCCGATTTTTACGATACAATGGGTTAGGATACTTCTCTTTTTTTTAATATTCAGCGGATTGGCCTATTTGAATGTAAAAGGGATCAGTAAAGCCATGTCCTTGGTTAAATTTGTGACCATTGCCAAATTAAGCCCCCTTATCTTGATAATACTGTTTGGTTGGATTTATATGAAACCTGCTAATCTGGCCTGGACTTTCACCCCTACTCTATCAGATGTTGGTGAAATGTCGTTGATATTAATTTTTGCTTTTGTAGGTGCTGAAACTGCCTTGAATGTGGGTGGCGAAATAAAGAACCCACAAAAAACCATTCCAAAAGGAATCATCCTAAGTATTTTAGCTGTTGTATTACTTTATACCAGCATTCAAATTACTGCCCAAGGTATTCTGGGGAACGAGTTACTTGATTTCAGAAGTGCTCCACTGGCTGAAGTTGCAATGCGAATGATTGGCCCGATTGGTGCAACAATCGTGATCATTGGGGCTTCATTCTCCATGTTCGGCAACCTGAGCGGGATGACCTTAAATATGCCACGTGTATTGTATGCCGCTGCCCGCGACAAGGTGGTCCCTATAAAATCACTTGCTCACATCCATTCTAAATATGCCACCCCTAATGTATCAATAATCGTTTATGCAGCAATGGGTTTCATCTTTGCAGTCACAGGAGAATTTAAAGAATTGGCCATTTTATCGAGTGTTTCTTATTTAGTGATTTATCTTGGTGTCGTATTAGCTGTAATTAAATTCAGACACACTAGTGGTACCCGATCAATAGATACATATCTCACACCGGGAGGATACATCATTCCTGCAATCTCTGTAATCGTTATCATTTGGCTCTTTACCAATCTGGCTTGGGCAGAGGTGAAGGCAATGCTTATTTTTATTGGGATATTAAGTATTATTTATTTGCTTGTTCAATTGTTTAAGAAGAATTCAGTAGTTAGTAGTCGACATATATAGTACACTTTTATCTTTTCATTGTTCAAATAAAATGGCCAAAGTAAAAATAGTTTGCATCGGCGATAGTTTAACCGAAGGATACCAGATTCCGGCAGGAAGTTGCTGGCCAAACTTATTGAATCAGAAATCAGCTTACGAAGTTATTAATTCGGGCATTTGTGGTGATACAACAGGTGGTATGCTCGCACGATTTCATGAAATGGTGATCGTGCACAAACCAAATTATGTAATCATTTTGGGAGGGACGAATGATATCTGGTTTAACATTCATGATCATCAGATTATTAGCAATATTTTGGCAATGACCCGCCTTGCCCGTCATTATAAAATCCAATCCATCATTGGTATACCTACTCCTTTCTATTTGCCACAGGCAGATGAAGGAAGTCATTTCTTCATGGATCTAAAAGGGATGTACCTGCGCCTTCGCGAATACATTCAAACCTTGAAGCGATTTGCTTTGGATGATAATCAGCCAATCATTGATTTTTCTTTAAACATGCATGCCGGATTATTCCTGGAAGATGGATTACATCCGAATAAAGAAGGACATCAAATTATGGCAATTAATGCCAAAGAAAGCTTATCCGGCATTTTATTAAAACAATGAAAGGAAATAAAAATGTCAATTTGAAATTCTCGATTTTCAATTTGAAAAATAAAGGGTTTCTTAAATTAAAAATTGTAAATTGAAAAGCGAAAATTATCAATTTAAAAACTTCTTTCATGGTTATAATTCTTAAAGCCGTTCTCGGTTTAATGACGAGTATTTTTGGTTTTTTTTATTTCAAAGACGTTATAAAAAATAGAAAAACCTTTACCAAAAAACCCTGGTTTGGTCTCTTCGGCACAGGATTTATAACTAATTTTTTCGATACTCTTGGAATTGGAAGCTTTGCGCTGCAAACTGCTATTTTTAAGTTTTTCAAATTGGTCGATGATCGGATTATTCCGGGAACCATGAATGTAGGGAATACCATCCCGACCGTTACACAAGCTTTTATATTTATGACCGCAGTTACTGTTGATACCCTGACCTTGGTTTCAATGTCGCTTGCCGCTCCGGTTGGTGCGGTGCTGGGAGCAGGTATCGTATCCCGATTGCCCCGACAAAAAATACAATTGGGAATGGGTATTGGCTTAATGGCCGTTGCCCTTATCATTTTGGCAGGACTTTTTGATTTGATGCCCATTGGCGGAGAAGCCATTGGCCTTACCGGTTGGAAATTGATTTTTATAATTGTGATGAGTTTTGTGTTCGGGGCCCTTCAAACCATTGGGATAGGATTTTACGCACCCTGTATGGCTATGGTTTATGCACTTGGCATGCACCCATTAACTGCGTTCCCTATTATGATGACCGCAACGGCAATGTTAATGGCTGCAGGCGGATCAAGATTTGTTAAAGAAGGCTCCTACGATCGTAAAACAGCCATTGCTTTGACAATAGCTGGTGTTCTTGGTGTGTTTATAGCGGCCTATTTTGTAAAATCATTGCCTTTAATTATACTCAAATGGGTGGTTTGTTTAGTGGTTTTATATACTTCAATCTGGATGTTCCGATCGGCATTTAAAAAAAGTGAAGAACAGATTCCGGTAGAAATAAAGTCTTAGATCATCAAAGTAAGGCATGAAGGGTTTGAGATTGTCAATTGTCAATTTTCGATGTTTAATTTACGATTCTAAAAAGTATAATTCATAATTCATAATTCATAACTTATAACTTATAACTTTTTTTCTTACATTTATTCCAGAAATTCTTTCCTGCCGGATAGTGGTTGTTGATCAAAGAATTTTAAACTCCCTCACAAGTATTGAAATTAAATCGATTTTGATGAATCGAAAAAATATATAAAACCACCATACTGAACTTATACATTCTTACTTGGATGGATAAAGAACAGTTTATGTACCATATAACAAAGTTAGCAAGCATTAAAATATTTGACATTTAAATAGAATAAGATGACCAAATGCCCCAATTGTAAGAGTGAATTAAAAGTAATTGATAAAATATATGCAGAATACATCTTTTGCCAAAATTGTGATTTTGAAAAACTAGAATATAATTCATCAGGATGTTGCATGTTTCCAAAAGTCATCCCTGTTAGATACTATTCTGATGAGATCGAAGCTATGAGAAATTCTGACAATTATACAATTTATGGACAATGTCAAAATTGCGGAAAACGAGTTGGTCATGCTATGAAAAAAATCGATTTTGATAAAAATAAGCTTCCACATTCTAACGATGAAATTATTGAGAATGCAAAAAAGGTGCGTGATGAACTATCTGAAATAGCAGAAAAGATTCATGAAAGAAAGAAAAATAAAAATCAAGATGATTACTGGAATGATTATTCAGAATATTTAAAATCAGAAAAATGGTTGAAAATTCGTGAGATTGTTTTAAAAAGAGACAATAATTTATGTCAATCATGTCTTTGCGAAGAGGCAATTATAGTACATCATACTATTGGTCACTTTAGAAAAAACGAACCTTTATTTACACTTGTTTCGTTATGTGGAAGATGCCACGATATTATCACAGAAATTGAAAGAGGAAATCACAAAGACGCTCAAAAAATTGAATATGAATTTAAAAACAAATAACGCTTGCTAACAAAGGTTAATAAAACATGGCAAATTCGTAATTGGCAGAAACCGTCAGGTAATATTTAAAAAGAATGAAACAAATCTATTATTACGTATTGGTACTTTTTATTTTTTCTCAACCGCTTGCACAAGTAAAGGGAAGTATTGGTTTTTGGTTGAAAAACTTGATGATAGTGTACGCTTCCTTATAAACAGATTATCTTACTTTATAAAAATACTTTAGAAATATTATGCATTATTAGACAATAATAAATAATCATAGTCATGAAAAAGTTATCAATAATATTTACTAATAAATCCGGATTAAAAGTTGTTAAAAATATCCTTAATATTTGTGTATTACTGTTATTTATCAACACCATTTCGGGTCAAACTTCTTTTAATGAAATTGATATTTTAGCCAAAAAATGCAATGAAGGACAAATGGCCTCATGTAATAAATTAGTTTCTATCGCTAAAAATGGCAAAAAAGAGTATGACCTCAGAATGGCAGCATTTAATAAAATAAATGACCAAAGTATTTTAGAAGATATCATGAAGAATGATTATTATTTTTCGAGGTATATAGTAGACCAAATAAGAAATATCAACAATAAAAACATTCTGATTGTTATTGCCAATTCTAGTTTTCAAGATTATATTCGTGCGAGAGCTGTTGAAAAAATAACAGACCAGAATACACTTATATCTTTTGCTAAAAATGGCATTATTCCTGCACTTCGTGCAAGTGCAATTAAAAATATAAACGACCAAAGTATCCTCATTGAGATTTTCAATAATGAAAGTGAAAGCAAAGTGCGTGTTGAGGCGATTAAAAAAATATCCGAGCAGAGGTTCCTTGTTAATATTGTCAATAATATAATTGACAGAGATTTACGAGAGACCGCGCTTGGAAATATAACCGATCAAAATTTACTTTTATCTATTGCTTCTGACAATAAGGAATCGTATAGCATGCGTCAAATTGCTATTAACAATTTGACCGATCAAAATGCATTATTTTCCTTTGCTGAAAATGATCAGGAATTAAGTGGTCTACGAATTACCGCCATTGAGAAAATTACTGATCAAGTTATTTTAGGTAAAATTTTAATGAATGAATATGGATATTCAAATGATTTACTTTTACTTGCACTTAAAAATTTGAATGACCAGCAGATTCTGGATAATATAGCCAAAAACATCAGAAAAAGTGAAATTCTTTGGAATGTTTTAAATTTACTCAACTGCGACATTAATTATCAGACAATCATTTATTTACTTAATCAAAATATTGAAAGGGATCATAATATTGCTGCCATCGCTGCCATAAAAGCCATTCCATGCGACACAATCTTAAATCAGCATTATGCCATTTTGGATTTAATTGCAGACTACAAAAGAGGTTATGATTCATACAATGTTGCTTTTTGGCGCTGGATAGATTACACTGTAAAAATAGAAATGAATGCACGAGTATTAACTTATCAATACCCAGGAAAGAGAGGTAAAAAGGAAGAAACACTTTCAATGGTTAAAATTCTTCACGAAGGGAAGATTGATATGAATGAAATTTGCGAATTACTTCTATCACCTTTAAGAAGAAATGATCTTATGAAAATTGCTGAGACATCAGACATTTATTATATTAGAGAAACTGCCAAAAGAATTTTAGAAAAGAATAACTAAATCTTAAATAGAACATCAGTTGTTATGATAATTTTATAAATATTGTGAGAGATTATATTGCCGATCCAAACTAAACCTTTATTAGTAGTAAATCACAATTATTTTATTTACCACAAATTTTAAGATCAGCAGTCTCATCAATCAATGAATGAGGACTTAAAATAAAGGGCTTTAGATATTCAAAAGCCATCTCCATATTTTCAATTGCCTTAGAAGTTAAACCTTCCATAAATTCCCATTCATAACCTTTGATATGAATTAAATAGGTAGGAGGTGCTGATTTATAAATTTCCTTGCACAAGTCAACAATATAGCCCGGTGAGGCAGCATGAGTAGTAAATGTAATTTTAGAGTTTTCGGTTACTTTTGAGATACAAAAATCATCCAGCTCCTCAACCGAAGCATCCACAAAAATCACCAATTCTTTATCGGCAATGGCATGCGCATCTTCAATATTTAACTGATAGTTGCTGTCAAATTCAAGGCCCTCTATATTGTTTTCCTTAGCCCATTCTTCCATTCGTTCAACAAAAGCATTGCCTAATCCATCATCTTGTCGGCCAGGGTTGCCGTAACCGTATATTAAAATTTTCATGATGCAAAAATATAAATAAAAGTACTTAAAGTGAGCTAAAGTTTAAAGTGAACTAGAGTTTGGAGTGCCTAAAATACTTAAAGTGCCTAAACTAAGTAATGATAGAACTTAATATTATCGAAAGTTGGTTTAACAATATCAGCTTATGCAAATGAGTTATTGCAAGTACTTCTTTTTCGAAAATTTTATGCACTTCAAACTCTAGTTCACTCTAGGCACCCCAAACTTTAGGCACTACATGCAAACAGGTCACAATTAAAGGCATCTACCTCTTTTTTGCAACCTGTTTTTAAATCCACCTAAGTGGGGTATGATGGTTTACTATGTCCTTTTTTTATCGATCAAATTGTTTTTCGAATCGTACAAATTGACCTCAAGTGGCATTTTACCAATGGCATGGGTCGCACAACTCAAACATGGATCATATGCCCTGATTGCAACTTCGCAAGCGTTCATCATCGGCTCGGTAATTTCCTTCTGACCGGTCATCTGAGCTACAGCTACTTTGAGAACTGCTTCGTTCATAGGTTTATTGTTATGTGTTGTTGAAACAATAAGGTTTGCCATTTCAATCTGATCGTTATCATTAATCCGGTAATGATGGAATAAAGTTCCACGAGGAGCTTCGATCAAACCAACACCTTCTTTTTGTTTGGTACCTTTTGTTACCAAATCACCTTTTAATAAATCCGGATCGTTCAACAGATCTTTCATCATTTCGGCAGCGTGAAGTAATTCAATTAATCGTGCCCAATGCATGTGCATCGACATATTATTGGTTTTACCGCTGGTGTAGGCCCTGAATATTTCGAATTCTTTTTGAGCCAATGGAGTTGGAATAAAATCACAGGTATTTAAACGAGCTAAAGGCCCTACTCTGTACCAACCATCTTCTTTACCTAATTCAAGCAGATAAGGGAACTTCATATAGCTCCAACTCTTCACTTCTTCGCCAATGTATTTCAGGTAATCCTGATAATCTACATCATGAAGGATTTTTTTACCGTTAGCATCCACTGCTCTCAGCACTCCATGATAAAGATCTAAGGCACCATCTTTACGAACCAAGCTTAAATGGCTTGATGGGAAAGCTGCGAAAGTATCAATTAAACCTGCATTTGCTTTATGATAACCCTTGAAAAGATCGAGTGCTGCAATTGACCACTCAATCATTTTTTCAATATTCAACGGATCTGCACCTTTAAGGAACTCATCTCTTTCGGCAATAGTCAAATGTTTGTTTATACCACCTGGGATTGCACCTGTTCCGTGAATTTTCTTACCGGCTGTAGCCCGGATAACTTCTTGTCCGAATTTACGCATCATTACTCCTTGAACGGCTAGTTCAGGGAATTTCATGGCTACGCCTATAACATTTCTGATTGCCGGATCAGCATCGATTCCGAACAACAAATCAGGAGATACAAGATGAAAGAAATGCAATGCATGTGATTGGAAAGTTTGTCCGTAGTGCATTAATCTTCTCATTTTTTCTCCTGTTGGAGTTAATCCATCACCGGTTCCTGCACCAACGATTACGTCGAGTGCTTTGGCTGCTGCCAGATGGTGACTGACAGGGCAAATACCGCAAAGGCGTTGCACCAATACCGGGGCCTCCCAGTAAGGACGACCCTGAACAAAACGCTCAAAGCCCCTGAATTCAACAATATGTAAACGACTCTGGGTCACATTACCGTTATCATCCAGATGAATGGTAACTTTACCATGTCCTTCTACTCTGGTTACGGGTTCTATAGTGATTTTTTTTGTCATGATTTCCTGCTTTTAATCAAATTTAACAACTTCGTAAGGTAAATTCAGTTCGCCACCCGTAACAAGGGCAACCAGTGCTTCCCAAATCAGATCGGCACGCGGGGGGCAACCGGGTAAATGATAATCGATTTTTACGATTTCGTGGCAAGGATATACCCTATCCAAAATCATAGGTAATTCATCATCATTTGGAAGAATACGGGTCGTATTATTTCCAACTGTTGGTCCGTTCAGATATGCTTCTTCGAGGCATTCCTGAACAGGGATACCATTACGTAATGCCGGTAATCCGCCCATGATGGCACATTCGCCAACTGATACTAAAATTTTACAATTTTTTCTGAATTCTTTAAGTACGTGAACGTTTTCACTATTACAGCATCCACCCTCAATCAATCCAATATCACATTGCTTAGTAAACGTTTTTATATCATCGATTGGTGATTTATTAAATTCAACCAAATCAATGAGTTGAAGAATTCTTTCATCAATGTCAAGAAGTGACATGTGGCAGCCGAAGCAGCCTGCTAATGATGTTGTTGCAACTATTGGTTTACTCATTATATATATCTCCTAATATTTTAATTTCTAAATTACACTGGTAATATCGCTACCGATCGCTTGTTTATCATATTTACGTGTGCCAATTGGTTCGTTAAAGCCTTTTTCTTTTTTGATTAAAGCCCCAACCGGACAAATGTTCATGATTTCCTGAGCCATATCATCGGTAATATCAGCGGCACATTCTTTATCAATGCAAATTTGTAATTTATGACCTCTTGACTTGAAAGCAAATAAACTTCTGCCTTTTTCATCTTTAAATGATCTGATACATCGTTTACATAAAATACAACGGTTACGGTCGATTAAGATTTTTGAATTTTCAGCATCAACCTGCTTTTGTGGAAACTGATATGGGAATCGGGGAACCATCATTTGATATTTATAAGCCAAAGCCTGAAGTTCGCAATTTCCACTCTTTTCACAAGATGGACAGAAATGGTTGCCTTCAACAAATAATGCTTCAATAATTGCTAATCTTAAGTCACGCAATTCAGGGGTGTCATTTTCAACTGCCATCCCTGCTGCTACAGGAGTAGTACATGCGGTCATTGTTCGGCCTGCAATTTTAACATTACATACCCTACAAGATCCTGCTTCTTTAATTCCTTTCACATGGCATAAAAATGGAATATAAACTCCATTATCGCGAGATGCATCTAAAACATTTTGTCCCTGTTCTGCAAAACACTCTTTACCATCGATGGTGAATTTTATTTTTTCGCTCATTGTTCTATATTTTATCTTTTCAAATTAAAATTTATTAACGACTTAAAGATTTGGAACCCTGTCAACATATGCACAAGAAGCAGCTACTGCTTTTTCCATATCAAAGCCTAATTCGTATTTGGTGTCTTCCTGAAGAAGTTCTAAATATTTCTCACGGAAATTTTCAATTGTACTCAGGATTGGTTGGGCGGCTGTTTGGCCTAAACCACAACGGTTTGCAATCTTCATTTTATTTCCCCAATCAACCAAATTGTCCAGATCGGACTTTACACCTTTGCCGTCAATAATTTTTCTCAATGTATTTCTCATTAAAACTGTAAAAGCTCTGCAAGGAACACATGAACCGCATGATTCATCGATGAAGAAATCGGTAAAATTTAAAACAACATCTTTAAGTAAGTTGCGGTCTTTACCGATAATCATGATGGATCCACCTGTTGGGATATCTTCAAAAGAAATGGTCCGTTTGAAATCTTTAGGTCCGATACAAACGCCCGATGGTCCACCAATTTGAACTGCCTGAACATTTTCGGTACCTGCCATCTCCAATAAATCTCTTACCCGCAATCCCCATTCAATGGCATAAACACCCGGGAATTCACAATCGCCGGATACGCTTAATAATTTTGTTCCGTTACTTTCACGTGAACCCATGGTAGTAAACCACTCAGCACCATGATTAATAATTTTAACGACCGTACAAAGGGTTTCAACATTATTGATTACGGTTGGTTTATCAAGATAACCTTTTTGTACAGGGAATGGCGGACGATTTCGAGGTTCACCTCTTTTACCTTCTGCTGATTCGATCAATGCTGATTCTTCACCGCAAACATAGGCACCTGCACCAAATTGAATACGAATATCAAAATCAAAACCTTCTTTTCCGGCAATATTTTTGCCAAGTTGATTTGCATCACGCATTTCCTGAAGTGCATTTTCAAGATATGCATTCAAGTATTTATACTCTGCCCTCAGGTACAAAATGCCTTCTTTTGCATCAATGGCATAAGCAGCAATTGTCATTCCTTCGAACAATAGTTTAGGAACCTCCGTCAGGATAACTCTTTCTTTAAAAGTTCCGGGTTCGCCTTCATCTGCATTACATAAAATGTATCGTGGGCCGGGTGTTTTTGTACAGAAATCCCATTTTAAACCTGTTGGGAAACCAGCTCCTCCTCTACCTCTCAAATGAGATTTTTTTATTTCCTCAATAACCTCTTTTGGGGTCATTTTTATTATTTTTTTTACTGATGATCCATCATCGTAAGGTGCAAAAATAACCGGGCCTGATTTACGGATATTATTAAATACCATCGAATTAATAAGTGCCGAACCGTTTTGACCCTCACCTTTAAGCCTAATCATGTCCTTTGCAGCTACTCCTTTTTTCATCTTTTGAACTATCTCTTTTACCATGAGCGGAGTCAGATTGGTAAAAATGACGTCATTGATAATGGCAGCAGGTTCCTGGTCACTCATACCGATACATGCTGTATTATGAAGTCCGATCATTCCATCAGAAGTAACGCTTCCAAATTTGCATCCGGCTTCTTCTTCAAATGCCTTTGCAACTTCAGCACGTCCTTTCATATTAGCAACCACACTGTTATTCAAATAAACAGCATACTTACCGACCGGTTTCTGTGAAAGAAAATGATAAAAGCTTAATGTTTGAACAACATCAACCTTTGATAGGACGGTTTCCTCTGCCACAACCTCAACAGCTTCTTCAGGTATAAAACCATATTGGCTTTGAATATCAATCAGAATATCCATCAGCCTGGCTTTATCATTATTGTATTTTGCAATAATGTTTTTTACAGTAGTTCTCATAAATAAAAATTGTTTTATTATACCTTTAAAATGTTCGATTTATAATCTGTTAATCTTTTAACAAATGCAAATTTAGCGCAAATTTAAATACCAAAAAACCAATTGAGGAATTTAGAAGAAGTTTAAATAATATATACTCACATTCAACCATTTAGATGCACACACCTACTTCTTTACAAATGAAAAGATTAAGTTAAAAACAGAATGCATTTTAACCCCCTATCTATGTTCGTTGATAACATATATTATTCTCTGACTTTCTGTTATTTACATTGTGAACAAATTATCATATAGCGAAAATACAATACGAATGCTTCAAAGATAAAGCTCGGGTCACGATCAAAAAAAGTCGTGTTGATTATTAACAAAAGTATTGAGACAACAAATTATGATTGTTCCAAGGGTTTCCGTATAACTTTTTAATTACACTTTACAAAGTAGGCCATTTCCTCCAGGGTAGTAACTATATCAAATTCTTTGAGGTACACTGACTTTGGCAAATCAAGATGAACAGAAGTGAAATTCAGAATACTTTTAATTCCTGAATCCAATAATATCGAAGCTATAGAAGTAGCAAATTCCGATGGTATCGCAATAACTCCGACGGTTATGTTCTTTTCAAGGATGATTTTATTTAATTTACCAATGTCATAACATGGCACTTTATTAAACGATTTATCTATTAGTTGAGGGTCAATGTCAAAAATTGCTTTTACCTTCAAATTAATATCTTCTCCGGTAACATAATCCAAGATAGCCCTGCCCAACCGTCCGGCACCTATGATACAAATGTTTTGATACTCATTACTATCTATTGTGACCCCAATTAAGGCATTTAATTCGTTTACATTATAACCTTTGCGATGATTACCGGATGATCCGATTAACATTAAATCTCTTCGAACCTGAACGGGATTTAGATTTAATAATCTCGCCAAATCATGTGAGTAAATAAAAGAGTCTTTCACGTATTTATATTTCACCAGTAATCTTCTGTAACGACTTAAACGCTGGACCGTTTTCTTTGGTAACTTCATAATTAGGATCAATTTATGGCAACTTTCAAACCAATATCAGCAAAGAAAGTGTAATGCAAATTTAGGTGTAAGTTTCGGTTTTTAAAAAATTCATATCAAATAAAAAGTTTAATTTTGCCCGGTTCTCAATTGAATACTACTTAAAATATGCTGGAATATAACCTTTTTGAGACTTATCAAATTCATATTCAAGGTCTGGTTCAGGGAGTTGGCTTCCGTCCATATATCTATCGTCAGGCACATAAATTTCAATTGAAAGGCTGGGTCGAAAACAGTAATGACGGGGTGTTTATCAGAGTGAATATCGATCCTGTTAAACTTGGTGAATTTCTTTCTGCAATAAAAAATGAGGCTCCAACGGCTTCAGATATATTTAGAATCAATTATCAAAAAATTGTGACCGAAGAATTTTCCGGTTTTGAAATTATTAAGAGTCGAAATAAATCGGATGAAATAACGGAAGTCAGCCCAGACATTGGAGTTTGTAGCGATTGCCTGGCCGATTTAAAAACTCAAACTCATCGCATCAATTATCCTTTTATAAATTGCACCAATTGCGGCCCGCGTTTTACGATCATAAAGGACCTTCCTTATGATCGGGAAAAAACCAGCATGAACCCTTTTGTGATGTGCGATCAATGCCGATCAGAATATATGGATGTTTTGGATCGCCGTTTTCACGCTCAACCGGTTGCCTGCAAGCATTGTGGGCCTCAATATCAATTGTATTTAAATGGAGAAATCATAAACGATTTTAATCAGATTATTTCCAATGTTTGCGAGTTACTTGAAAAAGGGGATATTGTTGCCATTAAAGGGTTGGGAGGTTATCATCTGGCTTGCGATGCTCAAAATGAAGAAGCCGTGCAAAAACTTAGAAACGCAAAAAACAGAGATGGCAAACCTTTCGCTGTTATGTTTCGGGATATTTCAAGCTTGAAAAAATTTACGGAATGTGATCCTGTTGAGGAGAAACTTTTAACTTCCTGGCGAAATCCAATTTTACTTTTAAAAGACAAAAATAAATTAGCACCAAGTGTTAGTGTTGGTTTCAAAACCACCGGTGCTATGTTACCCTATATGCCTTTCCATTATCTGTTATTTCAGCAATTAAAATTACCTGTTATTGTTTTAACCAGTGGCAATATTACTGACGAACCCATCATCATTGATAATCAGGATGCATTAGAAATACTAGGATCTATCGCTTCGGCTGTATTAACTTATAATCGCGACATCTATAACCGTACCGACGATTCAGTTGCCTTTGTGAGCAATAATAAATCAAGGCTTATACGGAGATCTAGAAGCTATGTACCTAGTCCGGTTCGCTTATCTTTTAACGCGGAAGGGATCTTTGCAGCAGGCGCCGAATTAGTAAACTGCTTTTGCATTGGCAAATCCGATCAGGCCATTTTAAGTCAGCACATTGGTGATCTTAAGAATTTAGAAACGCTTGAATTTTACAGCGAATCAGTTGCACGATTTCAGCAATTGTTTAGGTTCAAACCAACATTGGTAGTTCATGATCTTCACCCTGATTATTTGTCAACTAAATATGCGAAAGGATTAAACCTAACTCATATAGGTGTTCAGCACCATCACGCTCATATTGCATCATGTATGGCAGAACATCAGCTTGATGAAAAAGTTATTGGAATTGCATTTGATGGTGTGGGATTGGGAGATGATGGAAATATTTGGGGCAGTGAATTTTTAATTTGTGATTTTGAAGATTACAAAAGATATTCACATTTCGAATTTGTACCGATGCCGGGTGGTGACAATGCCACAAAAAATCCTTGGCGGATGGCAGTTTCATATCTGTATAAATATTATGGCAAATCGTTTCTCGATTTAAATCTTACATTTTTAAAAAAGATTCCTGATTTTGAAGTTGATTTAATAATAAAAATGCTTGATAAAAATATCAATTGTCCTTTAACTTCCAGTGCCGGAAGACTTTTTGATGCCGTTGCGGCATTGACAGATATTTGTACTCAATCAAGCTTTCACGCGGAAGCTCCTATGAGGCTTGAAGCCGCGATCGACAAAAAGACATCAACAGCCTACGATTTCGAAATTGGTACACCTATAAAACTCGAAAATATTATAAAAGGCATTGTTGAGGATTTACAAAATGGGATAAACAAAGAAGTGATCTCCGCAAAATTCCATAATACCATAATTAATATTATTTTTGAGGTCGCTAATAAAATTAGGCAAACTGAAGGGTTAAATAAAGTAGTTTTATCGGGTGGAAGTTTTCAGAATAGATTTTTACTTGAAAGAGTCGAGAATTTATTATCAGATGATGGATTTGAAGTTTTTGCACAAGAAAATATTCCTGCAAATGATGGAGGACTAGCTTTAGGGCAACTAGCTATTGCAGCAAAAAGAAGAGCTTTGAAATTGATTAATGTTGAATGATTATTGATAATTGAAAATACATATTAATAAAGCTCTGAAATAATCAATAATTATTCGAAAATAAAAAATAAAAATATGTGTTTAAGTATCCCTGCAAAAGTTGAATCGATAGAAGGTGAAATGGCAATAGTATCTGTTGGAGGAACTACCTACGAGGCCAGTTTACAAATGATTGACAATGTTGAAATTGGTGATTATGTATTATTGCATACAGGATTTGCGATCCAAAAAATCAGTGAAGAAGATGCTGCTGAAACGCTAAAAATATTTGAAGAGTTTGAAGATTTGAACCAGCGTCTTGATGAGGAAGAAAAAACGACAGGCAATCGGATAACCTAAAATTAGCTATCTATTCTAAAAGCTACGCAATGAAATACATTGATGAATATCGGGACAGAGAACTGGTGATGGAGTTGATTGAACAAATTAAAAAAACTTCAACAAAAAAAATTACTTTAATGGAAGTTTGCGGTGGTCATACCATGTCCATTCAAAAATTTGGGATCCCAAGTTTATTACCTGCAAATATTAAATTGGTTTCAGGTCCGGGTTGTCCTGTTTGTGTTTCGAGCAGAAAATACATTGATCAGGCAGTTGCTTATGCCAGGTTAAATGATGTAATTATTGCAACTTACGGTGATTTGATCAGAATTCCCGGATCCTCCACTTCACTTGATGAAGAAAAAGCCAAGGGTGCAGATGTCCGAATTGTATATTCGGTGCTGGATGCATTAAAAATAGCGGAAGAAAATCCGGATAAAAAAATCGTATTTTTAGGAATAGGTTTTGAAACAACTGCACCCAGCAGTGCTGTTGGAGTTTTAAACGCACATAAATCCGGAATTAAAAACTTCTTTCTGTTCAGCTCCCACAAAATTATGCCACCAGCAATGGCAGCGCTCATTGATGAAGGCGTTAAAATTGATGGATATATTGCACCCGGCCATGTTAGTACCATTACCGGATCCGGCATCTATAAAGACATCGCTGAAATTTATAAGTTGGGATGTGTAATTTCGGGATTCGAACCTGTTGACCTTTTACGATCAATTTTAATGCTGGTGAGGCAATTGGAAAACAATGATCCTAAAGTTGAAATCCAATATAGCCGGGTTGTAAAACCAGAAGGAAACCTAAAGGCACAACAAATGTTGGATGAAGTTTTTGAGCTACAGGATGAATGGTGGAGAGGCTTAGGTGTACTACCAGAAAGCGGATTGAAAATCCGGGATAAATACAGAGAATATGATGCTGTTGTAATGATTCCTGTTGAAGTTGAACCCACGAAAGAAGATCAAGGTTGTATTTGTGGTGAGGTATTGAAAGGACTCAAAAATCCAAAAGACTGTAAACTATTTGCAAAAGCTTGTACTCCCAGTGATCCGGTTGGGGCCTGTATGGTATCGAACGAAGGAGCGTGTAATGCACATTATCGATTTAACAGAGATTAATTGTGAAATAAACTAATGAAAAACAAACAAGTATTACTGGGACATGGAAGTGGTGGTAGCTTATCACACGATTTGATAAGCAAACTTTTTGTTCGGTATTTCGATAATCCAATTTTAAGGCAGCAAACCGATTCAGCATTATTAAATATAAGCAGTAAATATATTGCCTATACCACTGATTCATACGTAGTTGATCCTATTTTTTTCCCTGGTGGAAATATTGGGAAACTGGCTATTGCCGGTACAGTAAATGACTTAGCCGTTAGCGGGGCAACTCCCAAATATATTAGTTGTGGGTTTATCATAGAGGAAGGATTTGCCTTGGACGAACTGGAAACGATCGTCAAAACGATGTCGGAAGAAGCTCAAAAGGCTGGAGTTTTAATTGTTACAGGCGACACCAAAGTTGTTGACAGAGGTAAATGCGATAAAGTTTTTATCAACACCAGTGGCATAGGAGTAATTGATGAAAATCAATTGGAGATAAGTTCGGGTAAAAATATTAAAATTGGCGATCAAATTATCATTAATGGCAGTATTGGCGATCATGGTATGGCTATTTTAAGTGCCCGGAATGAATTAAATATTCGCGCTGCTATCGAATCAGACTGTGCTTGTTTAAATAAAATGATTGGTGAAGTTATCAAAAGTGGGGCACAAATTAAATTTATGCGCGATGCTACCAGAGGTGGTGTAGCCACAGTGCTTACCGAGCTTGCAACCGGCAGTCCATATGGAATTGAGCTTGATGAAGTCAGGTTGGTTGTTAAAGAAACCGTCAGAGGAATGTGTGAAATACTTGGGTTTGATCCATTATATGTTGCCAATGAAGGTAAAGTTATCATGATTGTTGCTGTTGAGGATTCAAATAAAGTGATGCAGATTTTGAAATCAAATGAATTTGGCAAAGAAGCATCCATTATTGGTGAAATAGTTGACAAACATCATGGCAAAGGATGGATAACTACTTCAATCGGAGGAAAGAGAATTATCGATATGTTAGCCGGAGAACAACTTCCAAGGATTTGCTAGTATTTAATCAAAAGAATTCCTCGAAGTTCTGCTTCGGGGTAAGAATCCAGAATTCAGAATTCAGAAGAGGGATTAAAATATCTTCAAAAAAAAATCTGACTACTGACTACTGTATTCTGTATTCCAGATACCTCGCACCTCTGCTGCGGGGTAGTTCATTACCACAATAATTTTCTAAAAAACAGCTCTTTATAGCTGTTTTTTTATTCTTCATCTTCACTTCATAATCAGAGTGCAGTATTGCCTCAGAACTCTTTGATGAGGTTATCGAATTCTCTGATGAAGCTATGAATGATAAGAATTCAGCTCACAGGAATAAAAACAACAGATGGCTTTATTAAAAATTGAATCAGGCACTAATAATTTTGGGCTTGGACTCGCATTGTCCAAAAAAATTAGCGACTATCATCAAATAGAGATCCAAGTTGAATCGAAACTTGATTATGGAAGTACTTTCACTTTGATTTTTCCAAAGAAAAAACAAACAGGTATACCTGTTGAAGGTTTATTAAAAGTATAAAGGCAATTTCCAGTGATTTAATTACAGTAGTTATTAGTCGCCGTAGGTTGCATGAAATTTACGCAAAGTATCTTCCAGATTCTCGATCATTACATAATGACTTTCGCAACCAACCCTTGAACAAATACTTACAACGCCGCCGATCTCAATATTAAACTTTATTACTTTCCCATTGCATTCTTTGCAATCAACATTAGTATTCAATAATTCACGGCAGTGAGGACAATAAATTTCAGCATTACAACCCTGAACCAATTGGATATCTGTCACTTTATCGTAGCATCCATAAGTAGAGCAAAGCCATAATTTGCCTGTTTTTTCACCACATTTAACATTTACATAAATACTTGGTTTACCATTTAATTCTTTGTTGTAATCCATTAAAGAATGGTTACACTTGGTGCATTTTACATTTAAAGATACATTTTTAGGCATAGTGTCCTCCTTTTCTTGAGCTTAATAATCATTAATCAAAATAGTTCTTCTTTAGCTAATATACAAACATATCTTACGAATCCTATTATTCAACCTATATAATTTTGAAATATTGCTATATTTTACTGTTAAAAAAATATCATTGTTTATTTAATAACTTTAAATTATTGATCCGAAAATACTTTTATTGATTAATTTTGTGAAAACTTTAATAATATGTGTGGAACTTGCGGCTGCGGCGACGATTCAGTATCGATTAAACGACCCGGAGAAAATACAAACCTCAAC
Source organism: Bacteroidota bacterium (assembly GCA_018816945.1). Taxonomy (NCBI): domain Bacteria; kingdom Pseudomonadati; phylum Bacteroidota; species Bacteroidota bacterium. The sequence goes on from JAHIVC010000007.1 coordinate 60,181, forward strand.
GGATTACTTCCTTATGATCATTCACATGATCACAACTCTGACCATGGTCACAGCCATTCTCATGATGACAAACATAGAACTGAAATTCGTTTAGAAATAGATATTTTGCAAAAAAACAACCTAATAGCCATGAAAAACCGTGGTTATTTTGAAGCAAAAAAAATATTTACACTTAACCTGGTCAGCTCACCGGGATCCGGAAAAACAAGTCTGCTTGAAAGGACCATTAAGGAAAAATACGATGAAATGCCCTTTTATGTAATTGAAGGGGATCAACAAACGATGAATGATGCCAACAGAATTGAAGCTGCAGGAGCACCGGCCGTTCAGGTAAACACCGGAAATGGCTGCCATTTAGAAGCCGACATGGTTTATAAGGCTGTACTAAAACTTCAACCTAAAGAGAATAGTATTCTTATCATCGAAAATGTTGGAAATTTAGTTTGTCCATCAATGTTCGATTTAGGCGAATCTAAAAGAGTTGTGATTATTAGTGTTACCGAAGGCGAAGATAAACCCATCAAATATCCTAACATGTTTCATACATCGGATATTTGCATCATCAATAAAACAGACCTTTTACCTTATGTTGACTTTAATGTTGAGAAAGCTAAAGAATATGCCCTGCAAGTAAATCATCATCTTGAGTTCTTCGAACTATCAGCAAAAACAGGTGAAGGCATGAATGCTTGGTATGATTGGCTCAAAAAACAATTAAAGTAAAGTTTTACTATTTATTAGTTAGGACGAATACCCTTTCACGATCATAATATCTATCAACAGATTTAAGATTTTGTATTTAAAATCTATTGGATTTTTACAAGTTTCTAGCAAGTTGTGAAATTATTAACAATTTTTCTTGCATATTATTATCCCAAAATCTAAATTTGCGAAACTCTATCAAGTTACCAATTAATTTCGCGGTTGAATGAAGCACTTACCACACAAGACTATAGAACGACTAAGCCAGTATCGCAGAGCATTACTTATATGTGCCGCTAAAGGAAAAACACACATTTTTTCGCACGAGATTGCAAAAATACAACACATTACCCCTGTCCAGGTTAGAAGGGACATCATGTTGATTGGATACACGGGCACATTGAGAAAAGGATACAATATTCAAGAGTTAATTGATTTAATTGGGGATATCATCGATACGAAAGAAGGATTGAATGTTGCAGTTGTTGGCATTGGAAATCTTGGAAGGGCCATGATCAATTATTTCAATGGCAAGCGTACAAAATTATCTATTGTAGCAGGCTTTGACAGTAACCCAGATAAAATTGACCGGATTTATTCCGGTGTTAAAGGCTATCACATCGATCGATTAGCTGAAATAATTAAGGAAGAAAATATATCTATCGCCATTATTACGGTTCCTGCCGGTGCTGCTCCCGAAATAGCCGATAAACTTGTAACTGCAGGAATTCAAGGCATTTTAAACTACACTCCAAAACCTGTTCATGTTCCACAGCATATTTATCTTGAGGAATATGATATGATTACTTCTCTTGAAAAAGTTGCTTTCTTTGTGAAAACGCATTAATGGCTTAAACCATTACAATTCTTGTACCCCCATCGTCAACACCAAGTAGAGTACTCTTGGTTATAATTGCATCTTTACCGCTATGTTCAACAAAATGAATTGCCGCACGAATTTTAGGAGCCATGCTACCTTCAGCAAAATGACCTTCTTCCAAATACTTTCTTGCTTCAGAAATCGTAACCCGATCCAAGGTTCTTTCTTGAGGTGTGTTAAAGTTCAAACAAACTTTTGGGACATCAGTAAGAATGAACAATTTATCTGCATTGATCTGCGAAGCCAACAAAGCAGACGCTAAATCCTTATCAATTACGGCATCTATTCCTTGTAGTTTATTTGGTTCGACATAAAATGCAGGGATCCCGCCACCACCAACTGCAATTACAATTTGGCCGTCACGAGCAATTCGCTCAATTGATTTCTTATTTGATATAACAAGTGGTTTAGGGGAAGCAACAACTTTTCGCCATCCCCTGTCCTTTGGATCTTCCGCGAATTTCGAAGATGATTCCTTCATAATTGTTTCAGCCTCTTTTTTGGTATAATATGGGCCAATGGGTTTTGTAGGATTTGAAAATGCCGGATCATCTTTGTTTACCAATATTTGGGTAATAATGGTAATGATATCCCGATCCAAATCATGCAACTGTAAAACATTTCTTAGTTGTTGTTCCAAAATATATCCAATAAAACCCTGAGAATAGGCGACACAAATATCAAGCGGCATTTCAGGTAAACCGAACATTTTATTTCCTGCCTGATTAGCCAATAAAATATTTCCAACCTGAGGCCCGTTTCCATGGGTAATTACAAGATTGTAACCTCTTTCAAGCAAAGAAATCAATCGTTCACCCGATTCATAAGCATTTCTTTCCTGCTCATCAATTGTTCCTTTTTGACCTGCCTGTAATAAAGCATTACCTCCAAAAGCCACAACAGCTAGTTTTTTCATACGAATATCATTAAATTAGAGAAGTGCAAAATTAACAATTTAGCCTAGATTATAATCAACCAAAATAAATTATGAATAAATTTCTAGTTTTATTATCTGGGTAATTTTTCTACATTTGAATTTCAAGCCATTATTTATGCAAATAAAATCGCCACGATTCAATCTTAAAAAAAGCTTCGGTTTGTTCGGAGGTTTATTTTTATTTTTTTTAATTGTTTTTTTTGGTGACCTTGAACCGGGTCATCCTGAAGTAACTTACACCCTTGCTATCGCATTATTAATGGCTATTTGGTGGATCACTGAAATTGTACCTTTAGCTGTAACTGCACTTATACCCGTTGTTCTTTTCCCAATACTGGGAGTAATGGATGGGAAGGACGTTTCATCCACCTACTTCAACCACGTCATTTTTCTATTTATTGGTGGTTTCATTGTAGCCATTGCCATGCAAAAATGGAATTTACATCGTCGGATAGCGTTGAAAATATTGATGTATACAGGAATTAGTCCTGCACGTATTCTGCTTGGATTTATGCTTTCGACAGCCTTTCTATCAATGTGGATATCAAATACAGCCACTACAATGATGATGGTTCCAATTCTATTATCCATTATTCAAAAACTTGAAGAAAATATTGAAAAACAAAAACTTGGAAAATATGCCGCAGGTTTGTTTCTTGGGATTGCTTATAGCGCATCAATCGGCGGAATAGCAACTCTAGTCGGTACACCACCTAACTTATCTTTTATCCGGATTTTTCAAATTATGTTCCCAAATGCACCAGCAATTTCGTTTGCAAATTGGTTCGCTTTTGCAATACCAATAAGCGTTCTGCTATTTCTGGTAACATGGGTGCTTTTATATTATATGTACAGGCCGAAAGAAAAAACTTTATCATCCATTGATAAGTCTGCATTCAAAAATGAATACAAAAGCCTTGGGCCAATTAGTAATGAAGAAAGGATTATACTCATTGATTTTATTGCTTTGGCATTTTTATGGATTTTTCGATCGGATATAACATTGGGTTCATTTAAAATTCCTGGGTGGGCAAATATTTTCTCCAACCCATCATTTTTAAATGATGGAACCGTCGCAATTGGTATGTCGGTTTTGCTATTTTTTATACCAACTAAAAAAGAACATGCTAAAAAGCTCATGAATTGGAACGATACGAAAGATATTCCATGGCATATCGTACTATTATTCGGAGGAGGATTTGCTTTGGCCAGTGGATTTAAAGAATCAGGATTATCATTATGGTTTGGAACGCAACTCAGCTGGGTTGTAAGCATTCATCCCATCCTAATAATTTTAACAATTGCCCTCATGATGACCTTTTTAACTGAACTGACTTCCAATGTAGCAACTACAGAAATGTTACTTCCGGTTTTGGCAGGATTATCAATATCAACCCATACAAACCCCTTACTTTTTATGATTCCCGCTACGCTTTCAGCATCGATGGCATTTATGTTACCCGTAGCCACACCCCCTAATGCCATCATCTTTGGCACAGGAAGAATCAGTATTATAGATATGGCAAGAACCGGGTTTATCCTAAATATCATCGGAGCTATCACAATCACTTTAGCAACCTATTATCTAGGGAGTTATATTTTCGGGATAGACACAAGCATATTCCCAGCCTGGGCAAATTAACTTATGATGAAAAAACAATCGCAGGCATATCTATTTGCTTTGAGTGCAATTCTCTTTTGGTCCACCATGAGCTCTGCCTTTAAAATTACTTTAAGATTTATAGATTATACCTTGCTTTTGCTTTATGCAAGTTTATTCTCACTTTTCATACTGTTCACCATCCTTGTTTTACAAAAGAAAATTAACTTACTGAAAGATTTAAAACTAAAGGATTTTATGAGTTCAGCCATCATGGGCTTTCTGAATCCGTTCCTTTATTACTTTATTCTTTTTAAAGCTTACACCCTTTTGAGGGCTCAGGAAGCAGGGACTTTAAATTACATCTGGCCAATTGTATTAGTCCTTTTTTCAGTTCCCTTGCTTAAACAAAAAATTGGTTATAAAAGCATTATTGCCATCGTTATCAGCTTTTTTGGAATCATCATTATCTCAACCGAAGGTCATGTTTTAACACTTCAATTCAGCAATATCTTAGGAGTTAGTTTGGCTGCCGGAAGCGCTATATTCTGGGCTCTTTACTGGATATTTAACATGAAGGACAAGCGGGATGACATCATCAAATTATTTTTAAATTTTTGTTTCGGTTTTATTTACATTCTTGTTACTTGCCTTATCATAGGCAGATTTCAGTTCCCAACACAAAATGCGTTGGTGGGATCAATTTATATTGGGTTTTTTGAAATGGGAATTACTTATTTTCTCTGGCTCAAAGCATTAAGCTTATCAATCAATACAGCCAAAGTCAGCAACCTTGTCTATCTTTCGCCGTTCCTGGCTCTCATCTTTATCTCAATAATAGTTGGTGAAAAAATTTTAGCATCAACAATTGTCGGTTTATTTTTTATCGTTGGAGGAATTCTTATGCAAAAATATATTGACATCTCGCCTAATAAAATATTGAAGTAAACCATTATCTTTGTGATCAACATTATGAACAGAGTAGCATTTCAGACATTCGGCTGTAAGTTAAATTTTTCCGAAACTTCAAGTATTTCAAAATCCTTTCTGAAAGAAGGATATGAATCAGTTGATTTTAAGGAAGAAGCAGATGTATATGTAATAAACTCTTGCACAGTTACAGGAAATGCCGAAAAAAAATGTAAAACGGCAATCAAACAGGCGCACAAACGAAATCCAAATGCACGTATCGCAATCATTGGTTGTTTTTCGCAAATCCGACCGGATGAATTAGCCGGTATGGATGGAGTGGATTTGGTTTTAGGCAATAATGACAAATTTAACATTCTTGACCATCTCAATAATTTTGAAAAAAACCATCCAACTGAAACAGTTATTTCTACCTCCGATTTAAAAACAGATTTAAGTTTTTATCCTAGTTACTCTTCGGGAGATCGTACTCGTTCATTTTTGAAGGTCCAGGATGGTTGCGACTATTTTTGCAGTTTTTGTACCATTCCTCATGCCCGGGGACGAAGCCGATCAAATACCATAGAAAATACCCTAAAAGTGGCAAGGGAAATTGCTGCAAGCGAAATCAAAGAAATCATCTTGACTGGAGTAAATGTTGGCGATTTTGGAAAAAGAAATAACGAATCATTTTTTGATTTATTAAAACAATTAGATCATATTGAAGGGATTGACCGTATCCGAATTTCATCAATAGAACCCGATTTACTTTCGAACGACATTATCCGATTTGTGGCCAACTCAAATAAATTTTTACCGCATTTTCATATTCCTTTGCAATCGGGCAGCAAGAAAATTTTAAAAGCAATGAAGCGTAAATATACACCTTCCTTATTTGCCGATAGGGTTTCGGTGATTAAAGAAGTAATGCCACATTGCTTAATTGCTGCGGATGTTATTGTAGGCTTTCCTGATGAAACAGAAGAAGATTTTCAAGAAGCATACGAATTTATTAGAGATACTGACATTACATATACACATGTATTTTCTTATTCAGATCGACCGGGAACGCATGCATCAAAGAGCGAGGTAAAAGTACCTCTTCAAATTATTCGCGAAAGAAGCAGAAAACTACAGCAATTATCCAATCGTAAGAAATTACAATTCTACAATGATCATATCGGATTCATCACCAAAGTATTGTTTGAGTCAGATAATAACGACGGCTTTATGCATGGATTCAGCGAGAACTACATTAAAGTAAAAACTCCTCACAATTCTGATTTGATTAACAAAATCATTAATGTAAAGCTCTCAAAAATCGACACGGATGGTGTTTTTCTAATTGATTTTTTATAATACGAAATTATGTATCCCAAGATCAGCGATTTTATAAATGACGTATTTGGAACCAATATTAACCTGCCCATCCAAAGCTATGGATTTTTTGTCGCACTTGCTTTTTTGGTTGCTACCTTAATTCTTTACTATGAGCTAAAAAGAAAAGAGAAGGAGGTTGTAATACCTGTTCGGTTTAAGAAAGTGTTGAAGGGAAAACCAGCCGGCATTATTGAACTTTCGATTTCATTTATCCTTGGGCTTATTATCGGGTATAAAATAATCGGAGCAATTTTAATCTACTCCTCTTTTGCAGAACAACCTGGCGACTATATTTTTTCGTTAAAAGGGAATATATGGGGTGGTCTTGCATTTGGTGCATATTCATTGTATTCGGCTTATCGAAACAAGAAAAAAGACCAATTAGAAGTGCCTATTTGGGAAGATGTAAAAATTCATCCCTATGAACTTACAGCCAGCCTTATTTTTATTGCTGCAGTTTCCGGAATTATTGGTGCAAAAATTTTTCATCAACTTGAAAATATTGATGAATTTTTGGCGGATCCTCTTGGGTCATTGTTATCATTTAGTGGACTTACGTTTTATGGAGGGCTGATCGTTGCCGGCCTTACCCTCTTATTTTATGCCATAAAGAAAAATATTCCGAAAGCACATCTGGCAGATGCTATTGCACCTGTTTTAATGATTGGATACGCTATCGGGCGAATTGGTTGTCAGGTTGCAGGTGACGGTGACTGGGGAATTGTAAATCTGGAACCAAAACCAGAATGGCTCTCTTTTTTACCTGATTGGTTATGGGCCTATGATTATCCTCACAATGTATTGAATATGGGCGTATTTATTGATGGATGCGAAGGAACAAACTGTTTTCGTCTGGCAAATCCGGTTTTTCCAACCCCTGTTTATGAAACCATTACTTGCCTTATCATGTTTTTAGGTTTATGGCTTTCACGAAAAAGAATAAAAATTCCGGGTGTTTTATTCTCAGCTTATTTAATTTTGAATGGAATCGAACGGTTTTTCATTGAAAAGATTAGAGTAAATGAAACTTACACCATTTTTAATTCTCAAATCACCCAGGCAGAGATCATTTCTATTCTGCTAATTATTGCAGGGATACTAAGCATTTTTCTATTTGTAAAGCATCACGATAAAAATAAAATTACTTCCTGATGAATATAAAAATAATCACCAATCAGGTCTGCAATTTAGCCAGGGCTGTAGGAAAGTTTATCCAAATTGAAGCGCATCAATTTCGGATAGCCGACATTGAATTTAAGGGCATACACAATTTAGTGACTTATGTTGATAAAACTGCGGAAGAACGTTTGATCACCGAACTGGCTAAACTCATTCCTGAGTCAGGATTTATAGCAGAAGAAAGCCCAAATATAGAGACAAAAACTGAATTTAACTGGATTATCGATCCACTTGACGGCACAACTAATTTCATACATGGGGTTCCGGTTTACTGCATCAGTATTGCATTAGAATACAATTCAGAAATCATTCTGGGAGTAGTATATGAAATAAACCGGGATGAATGTTTTTATTCATGGAAAGGCGGAAAGGCTTACCTTAACAATAAATTGATACAGGTTTCGCAATCCTCAAAATTAAATGATTCGCTGCTTGCTACAGGATTTCCTTATTACGACTATGGCAGGCTGGATGAATATCTACAGTTGTTCAAGTATTTTATGCAACACACCAGAGGTGTGCGACGATTAGGATCTGCAGCCGCCGATTTAGCCTATGTTGCCTGTGGCCGGTTCGACGGCTTTTATGAATATGGCTTGCAATCGTGGGATGTAGCAGCAGGTTCCTTTATAGTTGCACAGGCCGGAGGAATGAATACAGATTTTAGCGGCAACTCAAATTACATTTTTGGGAAGGAAATTATTTCTACTAACACCCTACTCAATCAAGAATTATTGTCGGTCATCAAACATTATTTTGCATAAATGGCTAAAAAATAGTACCCTTGTATATTATTCTATCAACATAAATCTATGAACAAAGACAAAGAAATAAGTGTAAAACTAGGTAAAGAGAAGGATAGTCCCGCAAGAAGTATGTTAAAAGCTTTTACATGGAGAATTATGGCAGCGGGTGCTACTTTCCTCATCAGTTTTGTAGTATTCGCCAGATATACTGAGAAAACTATTGATGAAAGTATGGAAAATGCAGGTTTGATAGCCGGTATTGAATTTATAGGGAAAATATTTCTTTATTATATTCACGAAAGATTATGGACTAATATCCGCTGGGGTAAATACTGGAGCAAGGAATATTGGCGACAAAGAGCATGGAGGAAACTATACAAAAATAAACACAAAGATTAATTTTAAAAATAATTCTATGAGAACGCTATTTAATTTTTTTACTCATTGTTTGGTGGTGATTGCTTTTGTTTTTACTTCCACAAATGGTTATGCACAAACTGATAGCATTCAAAAGATATATAAATTCGATATTAAAGAAGAAATTGCCCCCCCTATCTGGCGATTAACTAAAAATGCTTTTAAAGAAGCAAGGGAAATAAATGCTGATTTGATTCTGATACACATGAATACCTACGGCGGCATGCTTGATGCTGCAGATTCAATACGTACTATCATTCTTCAATCCGAAATCCCTGTTTATGTTTTTATTGATAATAATGCCGCATCAGCAGGAGCGCTTATTTCCATTGCTTGTGACCGAATTTACATGAGATCGGGAGCGAATATCGGAGCTGCAACCGTTGTTGACCAGAGCGGAAAGCCATTACCGGACAAGTATCAATCATATATGCGATCGCTCATGCGATCGACCGCCGAAGCTACAGGTCGCGATCCTGAAATTGCACAAGCCATGGTTGATCCTAAAATATATATTGAAAATGTAATTGATACAGGAAGCGTACTCACTTTTACCACCTCAGAAGCAATTGCAAATAATTACTGCGAGGGTAAAGCCGAAAACATCAACGAAGTATTACGCTTGGCAGAGATTGATAATTATGAAATAATTGAACAAACCATTTCTTCGCTTGATCGCATCATTGGATTTTTTATAAAGCCATATATTTCAGGTATTTTAATAGTAATTATTATCGCTGGGGTTTATTTTGAATTACAAACACCCGGTGTTGGGTTTCCATCCTTTGCAGCTATAGCAGCAGCCATTTTATATTTTGCACCTCTTTACCTTGAAGGTTTAGCCGAAAATTGGGAAATTGTTCTCTTTATTATAGGTTTGGTTTTAGTGGCAATTGAAATTTTCGCCATTCCAGGATTTGGATTTATCGGGATTTCAGGCATCATATTAATTGTTGCAGGGCTTACCCTGAGCATGGTTGATTCAATAATATTAGATGGACAACTTGTTAATTTCACCAGGCTGTATGAAGCCTTCTTCACAGTCGTAACTGCTATCTTTTTATCGGTTGTATCTTCGATTTGGTTTAGTAAGAAGTTATTTACATCTACGATATTTGGACATTTAGCTTTGGATTCTACACAGAAAACCGAAAATGGGTTCAGTACTTCAGATGCTGAATACAAACAAATGATTGAACGCTTGGGCGTGGCCCAGACTAATTTACGACCTGCCGGAAAAATTCAAATTGACGATAAATATTTTGATGCCACTGCATTGACCGGATTTATCGAAAAAGGCACCAAAATAATGGTAGTAAAATACGAAACAGCGCAATTATTTGTTGTTAAGGCTGAATAAAATGGGCGTTTCAATACAATTACTTCAGGGTGACATCACCAAACTTAAGGTTGATGTTATTGTGAACGCTGCCAATAACAGTTTACTTGGAGGTGGTGGTGTAGATGGAGCCATTCATAGAGCAGCCGGGCCTGAATTGCTTAAGGAGTGTAAAACCCTTAATGGTTGTGAAACAGGCAAAGCTAAAATCACAAAAGCTTATAAATTACCTTACCTTTATATTATTCATACAGTTGGGCCAATTTGGACAGGTGGACAATCAGGTGAAAGAGAACTATTAAAAAGTTGTTATCATGAATGCCTGAAATTAGCTAAAGTGATGGGATTTAAAACAATTGCCATCCCTAATATTAGTACCGGAGTATATGGATTTCCGAAATTGGAAGCTGCTGAAATTGCTTTAAAGGAGGTTAGCATTTTTACCAAACTAAATGAAATTCCACTCACAATTTACTTCGTTTGCTCTGACATCGACAATTATGAACTTTATAGACAAAAACTATCTTCTTTTCGTCTCTAAAATCATACCTTAAGTCTATAAGATTTACATATTGATATATCTCTATTTCTTATTCAAGAAAGGAATAATGAATTCCTTTACCTTTGCAACTTTAACAGAGTATTCAAGTTGCATTAGCACAATTATTTCAAATAAAAATCAAATACAGATCCTGTTTTTTGGATATGGACAAACTCTTAATCAGACTATCAATTTTAGGTATTGCCATTTTATTAAGCCTGCCCTCTTATTCAATAATTATAAGAAAAAAGCTTTTAGTCAATAGAACCATTGAAGTTCCAATAATAGATGGAGTTCTTAATGATAAGGCTTGGATAAATGCTGCGGTGGCAAATAATTTTGTACAAGTAGATCCATACAACGGTGCCCCAAGTACTTTAAAATCTGAAGTTAAATTCATCTATGATGATGAAGCAATTTATATTGGAGCTATGCTGTTTGACACAGCACCAGATAGCATTATGAATGAATTATCTAAACGCGATGAGTTAGGTGTTTCGGACAATTTTGGGGTACATATTGATCCCTTTAATGACGCTTCAACTACGTATAGTTTTTTTATTAACCCTGCAGGAGTTCAAATGGATGGAAAGCTGGCAGCAAACAGCAATCATGAAGATAGAAATTGGGATGCGGTATGGGAGAGTACAACACAAATTGTGGAAAATGGATGGGTGATTGAAATAAAAATCCCATATGCTGCCTTACGCTTTCCAAAAAAAGACATTCAACTTTGGGGCATTAATTTCTTCAGGGAAATTAAAAGGTACAGAGAAAAAAATTCCTGGAATTTTGTAGATAAAGGAATTTCAGGTACAACAACTCAAGCCGGTCAGGTGGAAGGTATTACAAACATTATTCCACCACTGCGATTATCGGCAGTACCATATATATCAGGATATATTGAAAATAATGGCGAAAATGTTGGTTGGGGGAAATCTTATGGATATGGGATGGACATAAAACTTGGAATTAATGAAAGTTTCACACTAGACGCGACACTTGTTCCTGATTTCAGTCAGGTCCAATCCGATGATAAAATTGTGAACCTTTCACCATTTGAAACATTCTATCAGGAACGACGGCCTTTTTTTACTGAGGGCACAGAATTATTTAACAGACAAGATCGCCTTTTTTATTCTCGCAGAGTAGGAAGTCAACCGATTAATCGATCAAACATTTACGATGAATATGATGATGATCAAATTTTGTCAAACCCTGATGCAAACCAATTAATTAATGCCAGTAAAATTTCAGGAAAAACAAAATCTGGACTAGGATTGGGAATTTTCAACGCGATGACAAGCAATACTTATGCAAAAGTGGTTGAACCAAATGGAGATGAAAAACAAATTATAACACAACCTTTCTCGAATTACAACATGGTGGTTCTTAACCAATCTTTAAATAACAATTCATTTATTTCCTTCTATAATACAAATGTATACAGAGGGAGGCATGAATACATGGCCAATGTTTCTGGAACAGAAGTACGGTTGGTTGACAAAAATAATTTCTATGCACTTAGTGGACATTTCCATTTAAGTCAAAAATACTATCCTGATGATGATAATATAATTGGGCACAGTTATCGAATTAATCTTGGTAAAATCAGCGGTAAATTCAAATACAATTATTCACAATCTGTGATGAGCGATACATACGACCATAATGATTTGGGATACCTGAGAAATAATAACATTATCAAACATCGACTAAGTTTTGATTATAATGAATATAGTCCTCTCTGGAAAGTAATGAATATGTATCATAATGTGGCATTTGAATACTCTTCTATTTATCGTCCAAGGGAATTCGCATCTTTTCAGATTAGTACAACGTCGCATACAACACTAAGAAACTATAATTCACTGAGCTTACGCACAGAATTTGAACCTAAAGGATCTGAAGACCATTTTGAACCAAGAGTTGATGGTTGGATATATAAAAGGCCAGCCACCTATCAAATTAATTTTTCAAGATCGCCCGATTATCGAAAAAAATTCTCGACAGACTTCAGATTTACATATGAAGGGACTAATGAAGCTGGAAGAGAAAATATTGATTTTAGCTTAACCCCGAGGTTAAGAATTAATGATCAATTTTCAATTAAACTTACTTCTTCACTGAAATTCAATAATAAATCATACGGCTATGTTACAAACAGTTTAGGGAGTAATGATGAACAACTTATCGTTTTTGGTCAACGCGACGTGCAAACAATTACAAATACTTTGGAATCAAACTATATATTTAATAACACCTCTTCGCTGAGCATACGTATGCGCCATTATTGGATACGGGCTACCTATAACAATTATTATTATCTACAGGAAGACGGGACTTTAGAACAGAATGAATATGCCGAAAATAATGATTTTAATGTAAATGCTTTTAATATTGATATGGTTTATACCTGGAATTTTGCCCCCGGGAGTGAGCTTTTATTGGTTTACAAAAACGCTATATATGCCAATGTTGACAGCTCGATAACCAATTACTTTGATAACTTGAAATACACTTTTGATTCACCAATCATCAATAGTTTTTCGATTAAAATTTTATATTATATTGATTATCTAAAATTAAAAAGAAGATCAAAATAAGTATACTAAATCTGATCTTTAGTATGTAAGATTTCAATATTCGTCTATCTCTTTATTTGAATTAACTTTAACCACGTATTTAAATTAGATTTTATCCTAATTTCAAGGCCAATTATAAAAATCGGCATCATATCTTATTGGTTCTGGGCGAAACTTAACTACTAAGGATAAGATCCTGTATTTTTGAACTTTATAAAATATTTTATGCATTTAACCTTCGGAAACAAAAATGACAAACCTTCACTCAAACTTAATTATGATCAACAAAAGTCTTAAGATTTTCATTTTTGGGATTGCCATTCTGTTGAATCAACCCACGTACTCACTGAATCAAAAAAAAGTCTTACAAGCAAAAAGAACGAATGAGGTTCCTATAATCGATGGTGCATTGAACGATAAAGCATGGGTAAGCGCGACTATTGCAACAAATTTTATTCAAATTGAACCTTACAATGGTTCGCCTGCTTCACAAAAATCGGAAGTAAAATTCATTTATGATGATGAGGCTATATACATAGCCGCGATGCTGTATGATACAGCCCCCGATAGTATCGTGAGCGAGCTATCAAAACGAGACGATTTGGGTATCTCCGATAATTTCGGGATACATATTGATCCATTTAATGACGCCTCCATTGCTTATAGTTTTTCGGTAAATCCAGCCGGGGTGCAAATGGATGCCAAGGTTGGGGAAGATAGCCGTCATGATGATAAAACCTGGGATGCTGTTTGGGAAAGTAAAACCCAAGTTGTGGAGAACGGATGGATTGTTGAAATCAGGATTCCTTACTCCGCTTTACGATTTCCAAAAAAGGATATACAGCGTTGGGGTATTAACTTTCTCAGAGAAATAAAACGGTATAAAGAAATTGACTCATGGAATTTTGTTGATAAAGAAATTGCCGGAACAAAAACCCAAGCCGGTGAAATAGAAGGTATTTCGAACATCATTCCTCCTCTTCGACTATCTGCCGTCCCATATTTATCAGGATATATCGAAAATAATGGTGAAAATATTGGATGGGGCAAATCGTATGGCTATGGGATGGATGTAAAGCTGGGCATTAATGAAAGTTTCACACTTGATGCTACTTTAATCCCCGATTTCAGCCAGGTTCAATCGGATGACAAAATAGTCAACCTGTCACCATTTGAAACCTTTTATCAGGAACGTCGGCCATTTTTCACCGAAGGCACTGAATTATTTAACAGGAATGATCGTATCTTTTATTCGCGAAGGGTGGGTACTAAACCGATCAACTATAACAGTGTAAAAAATGAGTACGATCAGGATAAGGTTATATCAAATCCGGAAACGACCCAATTAATCAATGCAACTAAAATTTCGGGAAAAACACATTCAGGGTTAGGATTGGGAATTTTTAATGCAATGACATCAAATACTTATGCAAAAGTGATTGACGAATTGGGAAATGAAAAACAATATCTTACTCAACCTTTTACCAATTATAATATGGTTGTTGTCGATCAATCCCTTAAAAACAACTCATTTGTTTCATTCTATAATACCAATGTATATCGTGGAAGTAATGAATACATGGCCAATGTGACGGGGACAGAAGTGAGATTTGTAGATAAAAGCAATTATTATGCTGTAAGCGGTCATTTTCATCTAAGTCAAAAATACAATCCAAAGCAAGACAATGTGTTTGGGCACAGCTACCAATTCAGTGTCGGTAAAATAAGTGGTAAATTTAAATACAATTATTCTCAATCGGCTATGAATGATACATACGACCATAATGATTTGGGTTATTTATCACACAATAACAATCTTAATCATGACTTAAATTTTTCTTATAACGAATATCGACCTTTCTGGAAAGTAATGGACATGTCGAATAGTATTAGTTTTGAACATTCTACGCTATACAAACCCAGAAAATTTTCAAGATTTTCAATAAGTACAAGGTCACGGACTACACTTCGTAATTACACTTCACTGAATCTAAATACTACTATTGAACCGAAAGGATCTGATGATTATTTTGAGCCAAGAGTTGATGGCTGGGTTTACAAAGAGCCTGCAAGTCATAATTTCAACTTCTTCATATCACCAGATTATCGAAAAAAATATGTAACTGATATCAAGTTTAATTATACCGGAACAACAGAAAAAGGGAGAAATAGTATTCTGTTTAGTTTAAGTCAAAGAATAAGAATTAGTGATCAGTTTAATATGATAATAACTTCTGAATTTAAAAATGACAATAAATCATATGGATACGTAAATGACAGTATAAATACCAACAATAATCAGGTAATTATATTTGGACAACGGGATGTAAGAACAGTAACCAACACCATTGAATCTAGTTACATTTTTAATAATAAATCTTCTTTGAGTTTACGTTTGCGACATTATTGGATTCGAGCTCAATATCATAACTACTATGATTTGCAAGTAGATGGATCCTTAATTCAAAATAATTTTAAGGAGGATAACGATTTTAATGTAAATGCTTTCAACATTGATATGGTTTACACCTGGAATTTTGCTCCCGGAAGTGAGCTTTTATTAGTTTACAAAAACGCTATATATGCCAATGTTGATAGCTCGGTAAACAATTACTTTGATAATTTAAGATATACTTTTGATTCACCAATCATCAATAGTTTTTCGATCAAAATTCTTTACTATATTGACTACCTGAATATTAAAAAAAACAAACGTAAATAGAATTCACACATAATATAAAAGGGGTATAAATATTCCCCTTTAATATTATCCCCAACATGGAAGAGGTTATTCTTCATCGGGTGGTGGTGGTGGTGGTGGTGGTGGTGGATCCGGAGGAGGTGGTGGTGGTGGATCTGGAACCAGATTCAAGATTTTGGCCTTTCGCCAAATTAAATAATTCTCTTTCATGGCAATTGATTTAAATATTTTTCTACTCTATCCTAGCTTTTCGAATTCCGCTAAAAATGCTGACATTTCATAGTTTTATACCCTAGTTCGTCATTTGTCCACAAAAACCCCCATGTATTTTCATTACAAAATTATAAACGGCACATTATCTGCGATTAAGATAATTTTGCTTTAAAACACACATGCAACTAACTTAAATATAGGAATATTATATCTTGCTAAAAAAAAAATTATAAATTAGCCTGCCAAAACCTATTTTGATTCGCTAACATGATATTTATGATCCCCCAGATAAAAAGATCAGTCTTTTTGATAAGCATTTTGTTTTTAATGTTTTATGGATCGAACTTAAAGTCCCAAAATAATCATCTTGACACGCTCAGATCAGTCAGTTATTTTATTAAAAACCAATCGGGTACACTCAAATCTAATCCCGATTCAATAAAAACTTATTACTATAACACTTTGGGGAAAGCTTATTTATTAAATGATAAAGATTTTCAGCAATTAACATTATCTTATATTGCACACTTTTTTGTACAATTAAGGATTCCGGATTCTTGTCGAAAATACGTTGATCTTGCCACTTCTTATACTCATCAAAATAAGATAGTAATCTCTGCAGCCAATTATGAACTGAACAGATCACTCTACACCTCCTTTTTTTATTTACAAGACTACCCTAAAACAATTCAGTACATAAAAGAATCTTTTAAATATCCAATTCACAACTACCCCAATAAAGAATATGAAAAACTTACAGCATTTGAGCTCTTAAGCAGTTCATTTGAGAAGCTTGAGAAATATGACTCTGTGGCTGTTTATGTTGAAGAATCGGATAAAATCCTGAAACTTATGCAAAATCCATATAAAGATTTTCTTTTAAGAAACATATGTAAAAAAGGAAGTATTCTAAGTGCTAAAGGTAAAAGTCATGATGCTCTAAATGAATTATTAAAATCAGAATCATTAATTGATAATCACAATCCATCCCAATTAGCTGCATATATTTATAATAAAATCGGAAATATTTATTATACTATCAGAGAATTGGACAAATCTATTCAATATCACGAAGAAGCCCTTCGTATCTATCAACTCTTGAATTTCCCCCTGAACTCTTATTATACTTCAAAATATTCGGATATAGCCCGTTCATACCTTTTAATGAATAGAAATGAAGAAGCCTTATCTTCATTTATAAAGGTTATTCCGATAAAATCCGAATTAAGTGATCCGACTATTATGCATTCTTATCAAAATATAAGTGCGGTATATATGCAAATGGATTCACTGGAACAAGCCAATAATTATCTAAAAAAATCTATGGTTGTTCTGAATAAATATTATAAAGGGAAGTCTCCGATTACCTATGCCAACGCCATATTTTATTACGGCCATTTCTTAATTGAACGACTTTGTAATCCTGAAGGCGTAAAATTAACAAATCAAGCAATAAAAATCTACAAGGAGCAATTTGGAGAAAAACATCCTGATTTAGCGGATTGCTACCAATATCTTGGCTTAGCCAAATCACTCATTGATCAGGATATAGACAGTGCACTTTTTTATTATCAAAAAGCACTAATTACAAATGACTTAACATTTAATGAAACCTCATTATTTCAAAATCCAAAAGTTGAAAATGCACTATCTAAAAAAATCCTACTTAATATTTTACGAAATAAGATTGATGCACTTACTATAAAAATCCAGAAATCGAAAAATTTACAAGAAAGTATAGCTTATACAGAAGTAATGAATTCAACCCTATTGCTGGCTATAGAAACTGTTGGGAACATTCGTAATTCTTTTACATCCCTCGATAGTAAATTAAAGATGAATGAGAAGTCAGAATATTTTTTTTCAAAATTGATTGCCTCATCCTTTCTTCTTCATAAACTTACCAATGAAAATAAATACTTGTATGATGCGTATGTATATACTGAAAAAAGTAAGCTCGCCACATTAAATGAGTTAATTAATGAGAATAGCGCTAAAATATCCGGGGGCGTTGCACCTGAATTGATAAAACAGGAAAAAGATTTACGGATTAGAAAAGGGGAACTTACAAATGAATTATACAATGCTCAAATATCAAATAATTCTGATCAAAAAAGAAAAGAAATATTATCAAATGAGTTGTTTATTATTGATCAGAAAATAGATATTCTAACGTCGAGATTAGAAAATCAGTATAAGAATTATTATAAATTGAAGTATCAGAATCGACAACTTGATATTGAATCAATTCAAGAAATGATAGCAGATGAACAAGCGATTATTGAATATTATCTTTCTGATTCTATAATCTATGAATTTATAATTACAAAAAATGATTTTTCAGTATTTGAAAAGAAAATTGATTCAACTTTTCTAAATAATATTTATGCTATCACAAAAATCTTTAAGACCAATACTTTTACGCACTTTGATTTAAAGCAATTTTACACTTTTAAAGAAAAGTCATTCCAATTATATCAAATCCTGATTGAGCCATTAGGTACAATAATAAAAGATAAAGAACTTATCATCATACCGGATAAAGAATTATTACAATTACCATTTGAGGTTCTCCTTACAGATCAAGATTTGAGTATTTCAAATTTTCGTGGACTTTCTTATTTAATAAAGGATTATCCTATTAGTTATTCATATTCAACTGAATGGTTATTTGTTCAGAGAACTGTGAATATAGCAAAAAAGAATCTATTAGCGATTCTCCCTTCGTACGACAAGTTAATTGATTATGAGAGTTTAATTCTACATGAGAACAAAAACTTTGAGAAAGATTTGTTTCAACCTATACCTGCTGCTATTGAAGAAGTTAAAAATATCTCCAAATTGATTGATGGTAAAATTCTTGAATCAGAAAATGCAACAGAAGAAAATTTTAAAAGAATGGCTGGAAATTATTCAATCTTGCACTTTGCAATGCATACTGTTATTGATAATAATAATCCAATGTTCTCAAAGTTGGTTTTTACTCCTCAACCAAACGACTCTGCTACCAAAGAAGACAATTTGCTTAACACCTATGAAATATTTAATTTAAATCTTAATGCGCAAATGGTTATCCTTAGTTCGTGCAATACAGGAAATGGAAATTTGCAGAAAGGCGAAGGTATCATGAGCATGGCCAGAGGATTTATGTATGCCGGATGTAAAAGCTTAGGGATTACCTTATGGTCGGTTGATGACAATTCAAGTGCTGAATTAATGAGTTACTTTTATGAATTTCTAGCCAACGGAATGACTAAATCGATGGCTTTGCTATCGGCAAAGAAAAAATATCTTCAACTTGCCGATCCAATTAGCACCCATCCTCATTTTTGGGCTTCACATATTATAATTGGAGATACAAAACAACTTGAACTAAGAAACAAAAGCATGCTAAAATACCTTGCCATAAGCATTTTTATACTGGTATTCCTTTTAATCTGCCTTTACATTCTGCTTCGGCAGACGAGAAGTGGTGTCTTAAGTCCCCGAAGCTTGCTCAGGAAGAAAGGGTTCATATCTCGCCCTGGGGTTTAATACCATTTGTTATTCAGAAAAAGAATTATTGGAGTTCTGAAATAATTTCTTCAGCAAGAGTCTGGTAATAGCCTTTTCGATTTGCAATAAGATTAAACTGATCGATCGCACTCTTTATTTCACCTAATTTTAATGTGCCCAAAGCTTTATACCATTCCGAATGCTCAAGGTAATACTGGTCATTTGAAACAATAACAGCGTCAAATTGAATAATAGCACTATCTATTTCGTTCAATTCGATGTATATCGCACCCAAATAAAACTTTGCTGCAAAATTTTTGGGTTCAAATCTTATTAAGGATTCAAATACAGGCTTTGCCAAACCATATTCATTTGATTTGTAGTTTTGGTATGCCGCAGCAAATTTAGACTCATAATCAGATTGTTCATATTCACGGGTAGTATATTCAGGAGCATATTTTTTATAATATTTAGTAAAGATATTCTCACTTTTTGATGAGCCTGAACCGTTCATTATCAAAAAAAAGCTTAACGAGATTAATAATAGAAGGGAGGCAGCGATGAGGGTATATCTATTGAAGCTAATACTCCTTTTTCTTTCTGTAGATGGAGCAACTTCTTTATGAATATTATCAAGTTCGTATTTAAATTGCTCTAATTCATCATCCATGATGATGGTATTTACTTTTTTTTGGAATACCAATTCCCGCTTCAGCGAATTATTTTGAGCCACCTCTGCTTCAAATTCTTCTCTCTGATGAGGTGACATCTCATCAGCTAAATAAACCTGAACCTGTTCAAAATAATTAATCTTCTTTTTCATCATCTTCAAAATCATTAAAGCGGGGGTCGCCTTTAATTCGTTTTATTAATAATTCTTTGCATCTGTATTTCTTTTTCCTGGCCATTTCCCCATCCGTAAAGTTCAGCCTTTCTGCTATTTCATCATACGATACCTTTGCAAGGGTCATTTTTAGCAAATCTTTGCAAATCGAACTCAGGTTATGAAAATGCCAACGATACAAAAAATATTGAACACTATAATCGTATTCCTTCTCTACTTCAACAATTACTTCACCTTCCTCCATTTCTTCAGGCTCAAGACTTGTCGTGTTTTCTATCTTTTTCTTTCTAAGTTCCTTCAACCATAGATTCTTGCAAATTGAATACAAATATGTTTTAAAAGAACAAGTTAATTCAAATTCATTGTTTCGAACTTTCTGAAAAACAATTAACATCGCCTGCTGAATTAAATCTTTAGCATCATCTGCTTCTCCATTATTATGAGTCACATAACGTAAAATCACAGGCAAATGAATTGCGTAAAGATTTCGAATGAACGAATGATCATTTTTTTTAAAAGCATGAATAATTTCTTCTTCCGAAATTCGAATCACTCTTCTTATCTTTATACCTGAATACTAAAAATGTCGCACAAATCTATGAAACTTTAACAATTAATCTAACATTTTACAGATTTAACTGGCTAACCCATCAATCAAACCATTGCAATTACTAACTTTGATGTAAATATAACAGATAACAATATGCATATAATAGCTGATAGTGGATCCAGCAAAACGGAATGGGTTTTATGCGACAAAAACCGGGTTACTAAGAAAATAGAAACGATAGGATTCAACCCTTACTATTATGCGTCTCATGTTTTAGAGGAAATTATCCATACTAACCTCCAGCCGATCATTCGGGATAATCCGGTTTCAGATATTTATTTTTACGGTTCCGGTTGTTCCACTGAAAATAATCAGAACATTATCATCAATGCTCTAAGACCATGTTTTCAAAACTCAAAAATTCATATTTATCACGATCTGATAGGGGCTGCCCGTTCATTATTTGGCAATGAAGCAGGAATTGCAGGAATACTGGGTACCGGGTCTAATTCTTGTGTTTATGATGGAACCAACATCACGCACAATATTCCGTCCTTGGGCTATTTTTTTGGGGATGAAGGAAGCGGAAGCAATATTGGCAAACGATTTATAAACAATTACTTAAAAGGAGATTTACCCGATTCATTAAAAAAAGATTTCGACAATCATTTTGCTTATTCCTTCGAATATATCCTAAATCAGATATATAGTAACGAGGGCCCGGTTAAATTTTTTGCTTCTTTTAATCCTTATATAAAAGATCATATCAAGTCGAAATATTACAAAGATCTGGTGTACTCCTCATTCAGCGATTTTTTTAGATTAAATATCTGCAAATACACTGATTATCAAAAATTGCCAATAAAATTTATTGGCTCAATTGCATATATTTTTTCTGATATTTTGAAAGAAGTTGCCTCTACATATGGAGTTATAATTCAAGGAATAGATAAAAATCCAATGGAAGGTCTGATTAAATTTCATTCAACATCAGAATAACCTGATCACTTTTTCAAATTCTGATGGATGGAACCATTGGTAAGATGGGTCTTTCCTAAACCAGGTTAATTGGCGTTTCGCATATCTCCGACTGCTGGTTTTAATATTTTCTATCGCTTTTTCAAGGCCAATACTACCTGAAAAATAATCGAATAATTCCTTATAACCTACCGTATTAAGGGCATTCAAATTTCGGTATTGATATAAATTTTTAGCTTCATCAACTAAACCTTCATTAATCATCTGATCAACGCGCAAATTGACTTTATCATACAATATATTTCGGTCCAAATTCAATGCAATTTTAATAATTTCGAATTCCCTGTTCTTTTTATTATTGGTTCTTTGTTCCGAATACTTTATTCCCGTTGCCATGCAAACTTCAAGTGCCCGAATGATACGTTTTGGGTTGGATTGATCAATGATTTTGTAAAATTCAGGATCTAATTCTTTAAGTTTGTTTCTGATAGAATCAATACCCTCTTTTTTATATAAAAGATTTAGTTCTTTTCTCAATTCTTCATCTACATCCGGTAAGTCATCAATTCCATTGCAAACTGTATCGATGTATAAACCCGAGCCACCAACCATAACTAAGTAATCATGATTTTTAAATAAGGAGCTTAATAAATTTATCACTTCCAATTCAAACCGTGCAGCATTATAATAATCATGAATTGAGATATTGCCTACAAAGTGATGTTTTACCTCTTTTAATTGCTCTGCATTAGGTTTTGCAGTTCCAATCGATAGTTCCTTATAAATCTGACGGGAATCTGCTGAGATGATTTCTGTTTTAAGGTACTTGGCAAGTTGAATGGCAAAATCTGTTTTACCAACCGCTGTTGGTCCAGCGATGACGATTAATTTTTTTGAATGGTTCGAATTCATTTTGTTCGCGCATCTGTTAAACCCAATTCCTTTCCTATTTCAAGCATCAATGTAAATGCAGCATCAAAATCATTGTGTATAATTCCGTCAAGAATGGCCTCACGGATATCTTTTTTAATAATTCCAACTTCCTTACCGGGCATAATATTGAAGGTTTCCATGATAATTTCACCAGAAATGGGTGGTTGCCAATTTCTCATTTTATCCTTCTCTTCGATCTCAACCAATTTCTTGCGAACAAGTTCAAAATTCTTCATATACTTTCGAACTTTTGTCTCATTCTTAGAGGTTATATCGGCTTCGCATAAAGTCATTAAGGCATCAATATCGTCGCCTGCTTCGTATAAAAGCCTTCTTACCGCAGAATCAGAAACTATTTCTTCGGCAAGTACAATTGGCCTTAAATGCAATAACACCATTTTTTTGACAAATTCCATTTTTTCATTCAATGGAAGCTTCATTTGCTTAAATATCTTTGGAACCAATTTGGCCCCTAAAAATTCATGTGCATGAAAGGTCCACCCAACTTTGGGATCGAATTTTTTAGTTGCCGGTTTTGCGATATCGTGCAATATAGCTGCCCATCTTAACCAAAGATCATCTGTTTTTTCCGCAATATTATCAAGTACTTGTAAAGTATGGTAGAAGTTATTTTTATGCCCTTTTCCATCAATAATTTCAGAACCTTTTAAATCCATAAATAATGGGAAAATAATATGCAATAATCCCGATTCATCAAGCATTTTAAATCCTCGAGAAGGCTTATCAGATAATATAATTTTGCTTAATTCCTCATTAACGCGTTCATTTGAAACAATCTTAATTCGATTCACATTTCGCTTAATCGCTTCAAATGTTTCAATATGAATATCAAATTTAAGTTGACTGGCAAAGCGAATGGCACGCATCATCCTCAACGGATCGTCCGAAAAAGTAATATCAGGGTCAAGCGGAGTTCTGATGACTTTATCGTGAAGATCCTGTAACCCGTTAAACGGATCAATCAGTTCTTCATAATTCTCCTTTTGCAAACTCATCGCCATCGCGTTGATGGTAAAATCGCGCCTGTTTTGATCATCCTCCAGAGTTCCACTTTCAACAATCGGCTTTCTTGAATCGGCCCGATAGGATTCTTTTCTGGCGCCCACAAATTCAATCTCCATCCCATCATATCGAAGCATGGCTGTTCCAAAATTCTTGAAGTATTTTGGTTTGATATCAGGATCAATTCTGTGTGCAAGTTCCCGTGCAAAATCAAGTCCATTTCCCAATACTAAAATGTCAATATCCTTTGATCTTCTTTTTAACAATAAATCACGAACATAGCCTCCTATAACCCAAACCGGGGTTTTAGTTTCGAAGGATACTTCCGAAATCAGTTTAAAAATATTATGATTTAAGTGATTTATCAAAACGATTTTATTTTCAGCTACAAAGCTATTAAAAAACTAGTAGTTAGATTGTGTTAAAATATTTTTTCGATGTTTTACTTTTCTACACACAACAAAAGATTAAGGTATAAAACTTCTTAAACAAAATTAGCATTTATCAATTTTTACTTCAATCGAATTTAATTCCTAATTTTGTAGTGATTTAATTTTAAACTTAATGATCGATGGACGAGGAACAAAAAAATTCTTTAAAAAAGAATATGGATGAATTAATCCGTTTATTCAAAAAAATAAAGGATAAAAGTGTTTTTCATAATTTGCCCGGGATCGATAAAATGTTTATCCAAAATTTCGACCTTTTGGTTCAAAATTATGATGAGATAAAAGACGATCTTTCAGAACAACTATTAAGTCAGTTCGGTGCTCCTATTCATAAAATGATTGCTGATATTGTTGTAAAACTAAAGAAAGAATTGGGTGAAAATTTAACGGAAGAGATTGAATTACCCGAAAAGAAACTCCGCGAAATAAAAAAGATTTTAATCACTCCGGAGCCCTTAAATATTGATATCGAGATTAAATCAATCGACAGCCAACTGAACAAAGTAGGATTAAGCCCTGAACAAATTGACCGATTACTCGACAGGCGTTCTGATCTGGCTAAGAAAAAGGCTAGTAAGAGTTGAATTCATTCTTGATCGTAATATAACCTGGATAAACAAGTTCTCTTGTACCCACCATTATTGTAGGTTTTGCCCTTAAACTTAAATGACTTGGTTCGTTGCCTGCACCAACCAGATTAAAAACCAGATTTAACAAACTATTTCCCGATTCTTTTTTAAATACTTCTTTCAAATCAAAAGTCAATAATAAAGGTAAGGTCCCTGTTTCATTGGCCGGTATTTCCAATCGTTGAGACAAAACACCCTGTGTTATTTCGGTTTCATCAATAAACAATTGCCAATCCAACCGATTCATTGCAGCCTGATTTTGATTCGGATTTTGAACCTGAATATTCAGAATAAAGCTCATCGGCAGTTTATTTGATGAAAGTGCTGCAGTTAATTTGGCAGCATCCAAAAAACTTAAATCCGACATTGATTTTTTTTCCTGAATATTTACCCCTGCTAATTTCAAGTTTTCGATGGTATGCAAACGAAACTTGCAATTCACAAAAGAAGTTAATTCTGTTGCCTGTTTCAGCACATCACATGAAACCGATGTTACAAGCAAAGCAATAATTACGATGATTCTAAATTTTGTCATGGCTATTTCAGTTAAATATTCCGACCTAAATTAATACTAATTAAACTGATTTGGCAGAAACCGGTCTCAAAATTTCATTTTTATTTTGTTGTTGGTATACACCCGTTTCTTAGCTTTGTGTATCAGAGATCTATTATTTGATCACCATTTTAATGACATTTTAAAATTCGCTCAGTCAATGCTGTACATCTCACGATCAGAAACCGACCCCTATTTCAATATTGCGGCCGAAGAGTATGTTTTAAAAGAACTGACGGACGATGTATTTATGTTATGGCAAAATGAGCCATCAATCATTGTAGGTAAACATCAAAACACGCTTGCCGAAATAAATTACGAGTACGTTCAGAAACACAAAATCCCTGTAATTAGAAGGATTACCGGAGGAGGAACAGTTTATCACGACCTGGGGAATTTGAATTTTAGTTTTGTTAAAAGTGGAAAAAGGGACGAGCTTGTGAATTTCAAAGCTTTCACCGACCCCATTATTGCTGCATTAAAAACCATGTCGGTTGATGCCAGATTTGAAGGCAAAAACGATTTACGTGTGCAAGGGAAAAAAATTTCAGGAAACGCCGAACACGTTTACAAAAACAGGGTACTTCATCATGGCACCTTGCTTTTTTCGTCGGAGCTCGACAAATTAAATGAATCCATATTGGCTTCAACCAATAATTTTGAAGACAAAGCCGTAAAGTCGAATCGCAGTGAGGTAGCCAATATCATCGATTTTTTACATTCACCAATGAATATTCAGGATTTTCGAGAGGAGATTTTAAAACAGGTGATGATCAATGACAAAGAAGCTAAGATTTATACTTTTACGGATGAAGACAAAAATAAAATTACAGAATATGTAGAATCAAAATATTCACGTTGGTCGTGGAATTATGCCTATTCTCCCAAATACACACTTACAAAAAACATACGGATAGCCAACTTTAAGGCTCCTATTCAAATAATTGTCAAAGATGGAATCATCATAGATATTATATTTGATAAAAGAAATTCTATAAATCAATTTGCGAAAGAACTAAAAAAAGCATTGATCGAATCAAAACATGAGCCGGATGAAATAAAATCGCGGTTGATGTCTGCTTCATCTTTATTTAGCAGCGAATCAGAAATTTTAACTTTATTACAAACTTTATTCTAACATTATGGAACCAGATCATATATTTAATAAATTATGGAATGATTACGCAAAGCTTAATCCTTCTGTAAAAAGAATAAAAGAATTATTTGAACAGGAAAACGAAACGGTATTAAACGACCATATCGCGTTCAGGACCTTCGATCATCCCTTAATGAATTTAGATGTATTATCCGCATTATTCCTGAAGCATGGATATCAAGAAAAACAGGATTATCATTTCAAAGAAAAGCATCTTTATGCAAAACATTATGAGCGCAAAGATATTCCAAACGCACCACGTGTATTTATCAGTGAGTTAAAGCTGAAAGAAATGAGCAAACAACTGCAGCAATTAGTGAATGACGTCATTAAACCTGTGCCTCCTAAAACTTTTGCATCCGAAGAATTGCTTTTCAGTGGACGTGTTTGGGAACTTCCTTCTTTTGAAGTTTACAATACTTTAAGAATTGAATCGGAATACGCTGCCTGGCTTTATGTTTTTGGGTTTAGGGCCAATCATTTTACGGTAAGCATAAACGCTTTAAAAACATTAAATTCCGTTGAAAAAGTTAACGAATTTTTAAAACTTAAGGGTTACCTCATCAATGATTCAGGTGGTGAAATTAAAGGTTCACCTGCCGAACTTTTAGAACAATCAAGTATAAAATCTGAAACCATTAAGGTAGATTTCAAGGAAGGGATTTTCGATATCCCCGGCTGTTATTACGAATTTGCAAAACGCTACCCCGATACCGATGGTAAATTATATTCAGGCTTTATTGCTAAATCTGCAGATAAAATTTTTGAGAGTACCGATTTTTACAGTAAGGAAGATTAATATACGATTCAGATTTAAATACCATGACTGAAGAAAAATTTAATCAGCTTCAAAATCAATTTAAGGGTGATATTTTCAGGGATGAGTCTATGCGCATCTTATACGCTACCGATGCCTCCGCATACAGGGAGCTACCACTGGCCGTTGTTCGCCCTAAAGATGATGCCGACATAAAAACCATCATTGATTTTGCAAAACAGCATGGCACATCACTCATTCCCCGAACAGCCGGAACTTCTCTCGCAGGGCAGGTTGTTGGTAAAGGAATTGTTGTAGATGTATCTAAATACATGACCCAAATTATCGAATTAAATGAATTAGAAAAATGGGTCAGGGTGCAGCCAGGTGTAGTTTTAGATGAACTGAATCAGCTTCTTGCTCCCAAAAATTTATTTTTTGGTCCTGAAACTTCTACTGCTAATCGATGCATGATCGGAGGCATGGTTGGGAACAATGCCTGTGGTGCCCACTCACTCATTTATGGAAGCACCCGGGAGCATACAATATCTGTTAAAACCATTTTAAGCGATGGTTCGGAAGTTGAATTTGGGGAGTTAAGCAAAGCAGAGTTTGCTAAAAAGTGTGAAGGTGATTCGCTTGAAAATAAAATTTATCTGCAAATTAATAACATACTTTCCAAGCCGGAAAATCAGGTTGAAATTCGCAACGAATTTCCTGATCCGGATGTGGAACGCAGAAATACAGGCTATGCCATTGATTTACTCCTCCAATCAAATATCTTTAGTGAAACCCATGAAAACTTTAATTTTTCAAAACTTATTGCAGGTTCAGAAGGAACACTGGCATTTATTACCGAGATAAAGTTAAATCTGGTTCCACTACCCCCAAAAGATAAAGTACTGGTCTGTGTTCATTTTCATACTTTAAGAGAAGCGTTGAAGGCCAATGTTCATGCATTAAAGCATCTTCCTGCAAGTATCGAATTGATGGACCATACCATCCTGGAATGCACCAAAGGCAATATCGAGCAAAATAAAAACCGCTTTTTTATTGAAGGTGATCCCGGTGCAATTCTGATAATTGAATTTATGGCGGGCTCTCGTGAAGAAATAGCGGAGAAAGCGGAACGCTTAATTCAGGATTTTAAAAAGCATCGGATTGGCTATCATTATCCTTTGGTTTGGGATGAGCATATTCCAAAAGTATGGAATCTGCGGAAGGCCGGACTCGGACTGCTTTCAAACATTCCGGGCGATGCAAAAGTTGTTTCGGTAGTTGAGGATACAGCCATCAATCCAAAGGTATTGCCTGAGTTTATTGAGGAATTCAAACAGATGCTGGACGCTCACAATCTAAGCTGTGTTTACTACGGACACATTGCCACCGGTGAACTGCACCTTCGTCCGATGCTTAATTTAAAGGACCCGAAAGATGTTGAACTGTTCCGGACCATCGCACTTGAAACTGCCAAACTTGTCAAAAAATATAAAGGCTCGTTAAGTGGAGAACATGGCGATGGACGGCTTAGGGGCGAGTTCATTCCATTGATGTTGGGTCAACACAATTATGATCTATTAAAGCAAATTAAAGATACCTGGGATCCCGATCATATTTTTAATCCTGAAAAAATAACAGACACCCCTCCCATGAATACCGGTCTTCGTTATGAGGCAGGGTTAAAAGAAAAACCGATTAAAACCGTTTTTGATTTTTCAAAAGAACAGGGAATTTTGAGGGCTGCAGAGAAATGCAACGGATCGGGCGATTGCAGAAAATCGGAACTGATTGGCGGCACCATGTGCCCCAGTTTTATGGCTACCCGGGATGAAAAAAACTCAACCCGTGCAAGGGCCAATATTTTACGTGAATTCCTTACTAAATCAAATAAACAAAACCCATTCGATCATCAGGAAATTTATGAAGTGATGGATTTATGCCTTTCGTGCAAAGGATGTAAATCCGAATGTCCTTCAAGTGTGGATATTACAAAGTACAAAGCTGAATTCTTACAGCATTATTACGATGCAAACGGAGTTCCGATTCGAACCAGATTGATCGCCTATATTTTTTCAATTAATAAAATCGGAATGTTATGGCCCGGATTATTTAATTTTTTCATTTCCAATCCGGTATTATCAAAATTGATAAAATCAATGCTGGGGTTTGCACCCAAACGGAGTATTCCTAAACTGTATAAAATCACTTTAAAAACCTGGCTCTTAAAGGAAAGCAAAAATAATCAACAGGAATTTAACAAAGGGAAAGTCTATCTTTTTGCCGATGAGTTTACCGATTATAACGATGTTGAAATCGGAATTAAGGCTGTGAAATTATTGAACAAACTGGGTTATGAGGTGGTTATTCCCAGACATACCATCAGCGGAAGGACTTTTCTTTCAAAAGGATTGCTTAGGAAAGCTAAAAAGTTCGCGAACAAAAATGTGACTCTTTTGAGCAATTTAATTTCTCAGGAACATCCCCTTATTGGCATCGAACCTTCAGGGATCCTGACATTCAGAGATGAATATCCTGAACTGGTGGATGAACATTTGGTTGAAAATGCAAAAAAACTAAAAGAAAATTGCTTGCTTTTCGATGAGTTTTTTGTTAGGGAAATAGCAAAGGGCAATATTAAAGCCGGTGATTTTACAAATGAGCCATTAAAAATTAAAGTTCATGGTCACTGCCATCAAAAATCGTTGGCAAGTATGAAACCAACTCATCAAATGTTATCCTTGCCGGGTAATTATGAAATTGAAGAAATAAAATCGGGTTGTTGCGGAATGGCCGGATCATTCGGCTTTGAAAAAGAGCATTATGACTTATCGATGAAAGTTGGAAGATTGGTATTATTTCCTGAAATAAATAAAGCTGATGACCCTATTATAATCTCAGCTCCCGGAACGAGTTGCAGGCATCAAATTAAGGATGGTACCGGAAAAACCGCTTATCATCCAATCGAGATCATGTACAAGGCCTTGGCAGATAACAATGATGAATGACGAATGATTAATGATTATTGAAATCCAAAATTAACAATCAAATACTTTCATGTCACATCGAAACGGCCGTTGAGCATCGTAGAAATGAGTCGAGATGTGATTAAAAAAAGTTCCTGACATTTATCCGCCTTTGGCGGAAGCTCATTCGGTCCGATTAAAAAGCCTTTTTGGACAGCAATTATTTTGATTAAAGTTTTGAGAAGTCCCATTTGTAAATGAGAGAAGTCCCATTTTGAATGAGAGAAGTCCCATTTTGAATGAGAGAAGTCCCATTTCTATTTTACTCAAAAGGTATTTCCAATTTACCCAATTGGCTTGAGGCTATAAGTAAAAAGAAATTCTTTTGTATGCATTGCCTCAGTACAAAAATAATTTATCAATTGTAAAATATTAGTTTCATTAACATCAAAACTTACATTAAATATTTTGACTTAACATAGAACCTCAACCTAACAGGGAAAATATAATTGGCAAAAAAAAGTCCCGACTAAAAATCGGGACCTTTATAGTATGTTAGAAGAATTTTACTTTTCTTCTTTCTTTGCTTTCTTGGCAGCAGCTTTTTTCTCTGATGCTTCCATTTCAGTTTTCAAATTAGCAAGTGCATCAAGATCGCCCAAAGTGGTTCGCTCGATATTATCGCTCATTTTCTTAACCGCTTTTTGGTTTGAACGTTCAGTAGTTTTAGCCTTTGCATTTTCTTTTACCTTTTCAGCAAATGCCTCATCCTGATGAATTTTCGCATGAGAAAGAATGATTTTCTTACTTTCTTTTGAAAATTC
Source organism: Bacteroidota bacterium (assembly GCA_018816945.1). NCBI lineage: Bacteria > Pseudomonadati > Bacteroidota > Bacteroidota bacterium. The sequence goes on from JAHIVC010000007.1 coordinate 91,464, forward strand.
GATCACTTTGAATTCCATTGCTTCATCAACTTTAGCAACCGATTTATTTTCTTTTGCTAAATGACGTGAAGGCACAAAACCTTCAACACCATAAGGTAATGAAATTACAGCGCCTTTATCATTCATTGAAAGAATGGTACCGCTATGAACTGAATTCAAGGTAAATACGGTTTCGAAAACATCCCATGGATTTTCTTCCAATTGTTTGTGACCCAGACTTAACCTTCTGTTTTCTTCATCTACCTCAAGTACCAGAACTTCAATTTTCTCACCGATTTTTGTAAATTCAGCAGGATGTTTGATTTTCTTGGACCATGATAAATCTGAAATATGAATCAATCCGTCAACGCCTTCCTCTAACTCAACAAAAATACCGAAGTTGGTGAAGTTTCTCACGGTTGCAGTATGTTTTGAATCTTTAGGATATCTCTCGGTAATGTTTGACCATGGATCCGGGATTAATTGTTTCATGCCAAGTGACATTTTACGCTCTTCACGATCAAGGGTTAAAATTTGTGCTTCGATTTCATCACCAACTTTCAAGAAATCTTGTGCAGTTCTTAAATGTTGTGACCACGACATTTCAGAAACGTGAATCAAACCTTCAACACCGGGAGCTATTTCGATGAAGGCACCATAATCAGCAATTACAACAACCTTACCTTTAACTTTATCGCCAACCTTCAGGTTTTCGTCGAGTGCATCCCATGGATGAGGAGTTAATTGTTTCAAACCAAGTGCAATACGTTTTTTGTTATCGTCAAAATCAAGAATAACAATTTTCAATTTTTGATCAAGTTCAACAATTTCTTCAGGATGGTTAATTCTACCCCATGACAGGTCGGTAATGTGAATTAATCCGTCAACGCCACCCAGATCAATAAATACACCATAAGATGTAATATTTTTAACTGTTCCTTCCAATACCTGTCCTTTTTCCAGTTTAGAAATAATTTCAATTTTTTGGTGTTCAAGTTCGTCTTCAATTAAAGCTTTATGCGATACAACAACGTTTTTGTATTCGTGGTTGATTTTAACAATTTTAAATTCCATTGTTTTGTCAACATAAACATCGTAATCGCGAATTGGTTTCACATCAATTTGTGAACCCGGAAGGAATGCTTCAATTCCAAAAACATCAACAATTAAACCACCTTTGGTACGGCATTTAACATAACCATTGATAACTTCTTCTTTTTCGAAACAAACATTGATTCTGTCCCAAGATTTTAAAGTACGGGCTTTTTTATGAGAAAGGATTAACTGTCCGTTTGGATCTTCCTGACTTTCAACGTAAACTTCAATTTTATCGCCAATTTTTAAATTTGGGTTATAACGCAATTCACTCAATGGAATAACGCCGTCCGATTTAAATCCAATATTAACAACAACCTCACGTGCATTTTTTGCAACAACGGTTCCGTCAACAACTTCATGTTCTACTATTGCACTAAATGTTTCATTGTAAACATCTTCAAGCCTGGTTCGCTCTGCAGCTGAATAGGCTTCATGTTTTTTACCGATAGAATCCCAGTCAAATTCGGCTGGTACCTTTACTTCGGCTTTTTCTTCTTCAACTTCTGTTGCTTCTGGAACTACCGCTTCAATTTCTGTCTCTACTGCTTCTGTTTCAGCTTTAGCAACTTCTTCTTCTTTAGCTTCGGCAACTTCCACTTCATTCACTTCTTCAGCAACTACTTCAGCAACCTCTTCTTGTTTTGCTTCTTCTACAACTTCAGTTACATCTTTTACCTCATTTTCTACTTGTTCAATACTCTCTTCAGCCATCACTTTTTCAGTTTCTTCAGCAGCATTCTCGAGGTTTTCTTTAATTTCTGTCATTTAATTTACTTTTAACTTCTGTTTACAATTGTCCGGGTAGTTGTTTCCAGAATGGGTTAATAATCATTTTTAAGTTTTAAGATTTTGGGAACGAGTACGTTCTCACAATTCCGGGCCTCTCAAAATTAGGGTGCAAAAATAAGCAATTTATTCGTGAAACTAAATTTTTATTAGCGAAAGTGCAATAAAAATTCTAAGCTGAACGAATCCCGATAGTGAAACGTATCGGGATTAATGAGACTAACCTGCCAGCCGGCAGGCTGGTACTCCGCCACCTGCCGGCCGCAGGCGGGCTTGTGGCGAATAGATTTAATAATACTCCTATGGATAACCCGATGCTTGCCGCGGGGTAGTTCATTTTGTATTCAAAAATAATCAGGCACTTAATATCGTAGCTACAAATACTTTATCTTTGTGGCCTTATATTCACTCACCAAATTCTAAATATTATGGCATTAAATTGCGGCATTATTGGGATCACAAATATTGGAAAAACCACTATATTTAATTGTATATCAAACACCAAAGCCGAATCCAGTAGTTTTGCATTCAGTGCCACAAAATCGAATATTGGAAAAGTGGATGTTCCCGACGATCGCTTATTCAAAATTGATGCTCTCATTCATTCCGCTAGAGTAGTTCCTGCCGTTATTGAAATTATTGATTTACCCGGGCTTGCTAAAGGAGCCAATAAAGGTGAAGGGGTCGGGAATAAATTCCTTGCAGATATTCAACAAATGGATGCACTGATTCATGTTGTGAGATGTTTTGATGATGATAATCTTGCCCATATTGAAGGCTCTGTAAATCCTGTAAGAGACCGTGAAATTGTAGAACTTGAGCTTCAAATCCGTGACTTGGATTTGGTTGAGCGAAAAATCCAACGCCTTGAGAAATTGCTTAGAGCCGGTGATAAGGATGCAAAAAAAGGAATTGAAATTTTGAATATTTACAAAGCACATTTTGAAGATTTTCAGAATGCCAGAACTGCACACGTTTCGGAGGATGATCGCAGATTTATTGAAGATTTATATTTGTTAACAGCTAAGCCTGTTATTTACGTTTGTAATGTTGATGAAGCTTCGGCTTCGACCGGGAATAAATACTCACAAGCTTTTACTGAAAGTGTAAAAGATCAGGACTCGGAAGTATTGATTATTGCCGGTGCTTTAGAAGCTGACATTGCTGACCTGGATGACGAGCAAGATCGACTTGCTTTTTTGCAGGATGCAAACTTAACAGAACCCGGGGTGAATAAACTTATCCGATCGGCTTATAAAATTTTAAATCTTCAGTCTTTTTTTACAGCAGGGCCAATGGAGGTCAGGGCCTGGACTATTAAAAAAGGGATGACAGCCCCGCAAGCAGCAGGAGTAATCCACAGTGACCTTGAAAGAGGGTTTATCAGAGCAGAAGTAATGAAGTATGATGATTTTATCAGTTTGGGTTCCGAACAGGCTTGCAAAGATAAGGGCAAATTTCACGTTGAAGGTAAATCCTATATTGTTGGTGATGGTGACATTTTACATATTCGTTTTAATGTTTAATATTGTTCGTCTATTTTATCACGGTTAGTTCCCTGTATGCCGACAGGCAGGCATCTGACCGTTAAGAAATAAAAAATAAACAGATGAAAAAGCTATTGATCCCTTTCTTTTTGTTTTCCTACGTATTATTACAATCGCAAACAGGAACTGAAATTTATTTATTTGATTTGAAGGTTGAAAATAATCAAATCACCTTATCAAATCCACAAAATATTACCGGGCACGAAGGTTATGACAATCAGCCCAGTTTCCATCGTACCGAACCTGTTATTTATTACGCTTCGTTCGATAATGAAGGTAGAAGTGACATAAAATATTACAATTATCAAACCCGGGAAACAAAAAATTTGACTACTACTCAGGAAAGGGAGTACTCACCTACCCTTACCCCTGACGAGAAATTTATTTCATGCATCATACAGCGCGACAATGGCGCTCAGGATTTAGGGAAATATCCTGTTGAGGGAGGTCAACCCATCATTCTCAGTAACAAATACCTTATTGGCTATCATGCCTGGATTGATGAATCCAAACTATTGGCCTACGTTTTATCAGAGGACATGGGCGAATTGCACTATATTGATTTAAAATCAGGAGAAGATTTAATAATCACCACAAAAATCGGACGATCCTTACACAAAATTCCCTCTCGAAATACGATGAGTTACATTGATAAATCCTTGCCTGAGAATTGGCGAATTAATTCATTTGATCTTATAACAAGGAAAACCTCTACCATCGCATCCACCCTCCCATTAAGAGAAGATATGTGCTGGACCCGAAACGGACTAATAATCATGAGCGATGGTAATCAACTCTACTTTTTAAATCCGGAATCATCCAACGAATGGAAACCGGTTCAAATTAAAGGTGAGATTTTTGGGATAAAAGGGATCACACGTCTAGCAATTAATTCAGAGAACAACAAATTGGCCATTGTTGTAAGTGAGTAAATATTTTGGATTAACTTATCTAAATTAAACTACATCCATTATTAAACGATATTTCATTTTCTGTAATGAATAAATAGAGCATAAATAAGGATTGATAATAAACATCCTCGTTTTTTCGTTTAATAATTGTTAAATTCGCATTATAATCAATCAATTGCCACATGATTAAATATAAATTAGTCTGTACGATTTTTTTATTTTCATTTTTAGTTTCCAACGCTCAGTTAAATATCACCTTTACTCAATTGAAAATGGGATGCTCAGGTATTTGTGATGGCCAAGTTAAAGCCACGGTTAGTGGAGGAATGGCTCCGTATCGGTATGATTGGGGTAGTGCTTCGGTCAGTGTAAATGATTCGACGGTAGCGATAAATTTATGCGAAGGACGATATAACATGAGTGTTTACGATGCAATAAATAATCGACTTGATACAAATGTTTATGTAAAAGTTTACAGGGCTCCGAACATTGAACTTTCAACAGATCCTGAAGATCCCTGGTATATTCAAAATCCGACAGGTATCTTTCGATTCACAAATCTTTCAGAAGATAGCATAGTTGTAGAAGGATGGAAATGGGATTTTGGTGACGGTGTTACATCCTTTGACCAATCTCCTTCGCATACTTTCGATCATATTGGAAATTTTGATGTTGTTTTCACTGCGAAATATCAAACGAGTTGCGACACTAATTTGTATTTTTCTATTGCTGTAAAAACCGTTAGATTGATCATTCCTAATATTATTACACCAAATAATGATGGGGTAAACGATGTTTTTATCATTACACAGGATAATCCGGGTTCAAATCTTAAATCCGGTTCTGATTATCCCAAAATAAACGACTTTTACAAAAGCAATGAATTGATTATTTTTAACCGTTGGACACAAAAAGTTTATGAACAGAAAAATTATCAGAATGATTGGGATGGAGGGAATTTGAAAGATGGGGTATATTTCTATGTACTAAAATGTCAGGGAGAATTTGAAGATGATGTTTTTAAAGGATCTTTAACCATAATGGGTAGTGGTAAATAATGAAACTCCTCCCGCAGAGCAACAGGGTATCCTTTGGAATAGTATTTAATTTTTACGTCACAAGCCTGCCTGCGGCCGGCAGGTGGCGGAGTACCAGCCTGCCGGCTGGCAGGTTAGACTCATTCATCCCGATAAGCTACGCTATCGGGATTCGTTCAACTTAGAATTTTTATAGCGCTAGCACTTATAAAAATTTAGTTTCACGAATAAATAAGGCTTCTAATTCAATGATAATTTATACTTTTGCATCATGAAGCGAAATAACACATTTTCTTTTCTTTTTATTTTCTTGATTTTTCTATTGACCATGGTTGGATGTAATTCTCAATCGCAGCGTTCTGAGAAAAATGTGGATTCAGCAAATGCTCAAAACAGCTCAAATGAAGCTGTTAATTCAGATGAACCACCAAAAATAGTATTTATTGAAAACGAATATGATTTTGGTGAACTTAAGGAAGGAGAAATGATAACACATGCTTTCAAATTCAGCAATTCCGGTGGTTCCGACCTGATAATCTCTGATGTAAAAACATCCTGCGGATGCACGGCAAGCGACTTCCCGAGAGAACCCATAAAACCTGGAGGAACCGGTGTTATTAAACTTACCTTTGACAGCCGTGCGCAGATAGGGTATCAAAACAAAACGGCAACCATTGAAACAAATGCTTCACCAGACAAGGTTTTTATTCGAATAAAAGCAACCGTAAGAAAGTAATAAATTAAACATAAAACAAAGTTCACAATGACAATCTCAAACATCTTATTATTCATGCCTCAAGAAGGCCAAGAAGGAGGCGGACTTATGTCATTCCTCCCGTTAATTTTAATTGTAGTCGTTTTCTACATGTTCTTCATTCGGCCACAAATGAAAAAGACAAAAGAACAAAAGAAATATCGTGAGTCGCTAAAAAAAGGGGATAAAATAATTACTATTGGAGGAATCCATGGGAAAATCCTTGAAGTCCGGGATAAAACTTTCATCATTGAAGTTGATGGGGGAAACAAACTTACTATCGAAAGATCTGCAGTAGGTGGAGACGCTCCATTAGCCTAATCTTAACTACAAACAAATTCCATAATCAGGAATTCTATATTGTTATAGGATTCCTTTTTTATTAACTTGCAGAAAAAAACAGTGAAACTAGCCATTTCATATATATTGGAGAGTGCAATGAGAATGAAGAATTTAAGAGACAAAGCCCGTCTTTCTATTTTTCTTATCTGCCTTTTAATATCTGTATCCATTTGGCTATTAATTAAGATGTCAAAAGAATATTCATCTGACGTTCCCTATGAAATTAATTTCGTTAATCCACCTTCCGATCAGATCATAACAAAAGCATTTGATTCAGTTGTTTATCTAAAAATTGATTCCAGAGGCTCTGATTTATTAACTGAGATTTATTTTAAAAAGAAAAAGTCTCTCATTATTGATCTGCAAAATGTAAAAATTTATAATACCGGTTCAGGCTTTGGCTATTATATTCTAAGTTCATCGCTATTTAACCAAATCAGAAATCAAAATGAGTTTCCAAATTCCATCAGCAAAATTTCACCTGATACGCTTTACATAAATCTTGAAAAAACCATCAGTAAACAAGTGGATGTTCTTCTTAACATGGATATAATTCCTAAGCAACAACATTATGTTTATGGAAAGATTACGCAATCAGTACAAAAGATTACGATCAGTGGGCCACCATCATTGATTGATTCCATTAATTCTATATCAACCGAATATATAAAGCTTGTCAATATTCAAAGTGATCAATTATTTGGACTCAAACTTGTTAATCCATATAGAGAAACCCAAGTTCATCTTTCATCCGATTCAGTTCAGGTGCAAATTCCAATTGAACAATTTACTGAGAGTTCTATGATTGTTCCAATACAAATATTTGAGAAAAACGATTTACGAATTAAATTATTCCCTGAAACTGTTACCGTCAAATTTTTGATAGCGCTAAAAGATTTTGACAGAATAACCCCTGACATATTTTCTGCTGTTATTCATTATGATGAGCGATCATTAAACTCTCAGAAAATAGAGTTAGAACGTTATCCAACCTTTATCGAAATTATTGATTTTCAACCAAAATCTGTTGAGTACTTAATTCTGCTTAACAATGTTTAAGATAGGATTAACCGGAAATATGGGCAGTGGTAAGACAACTGTTGCCAGGATTTTCCAAGTGCTAGGCGTACCAATATTTTATGCCGATATTGAAGCAAAAAAAGTGCTTGAACGTGAAAGTATCATTCTCCGGTTAAGTTCTTTTTTTGGGTCGAATATTATTGATAACAGCGGTAAAATTGACAGGAAACAGATGGCTTTATTGGTATTTAATAATAAAAATGCTTTAGATTTTCTTAACAAGATAATTCATCCGGAAGTAGCCAATTTATTTCAAAGTTGGATTATTACCAATTCAAAAGCTCCATATATTATTCATGAAGCTGCCATACTTTTCGAAAGTGGGTTTGATAAATACATGGATACCGTGATATACGTTTACGCGCCTGAAATAATGAGAATAGAACGAATTATTGATAGGGATAAGATAAGTTCTGAAGAAGTGAAACAAAGGCTGGGAAATCAGTGGGATGATGAGAAAAAGCTATCGTTTTCCGAACATATTATTAAAAATGATGGCAATAATCTTTTAATCCCCCAGATTTTAAAAATTCACAAAATATACCAAAGTAATATTTAGTTGAGGGCTTAAATCAATTCTGAGATTTTTATGGTATAATCATATTAACAATATTTAATAATGAAAAAAGGCTGCATTTCTGCAGCCTTTTATTATAATTATCTTTATCTACTTTAATTAAGGAGCCTGATAAAGGTTTCCTGAAGTTCTAAAAACACCTTCGGTAGTAATAGAATACCAGTTAGTATAAAGAGTACCTCCGCTTTCTGCCCAAGCACCAAAACGCAAATAAGCCCAATTAATGTCTATACTTTCTCTAGGATATTCAAAAATCCCAGGAATATCAAGTACCCATGGATAATTTTTACGTGTTTTGTAAGTGCTGTTTGTCAAAGGTTGAGAATAATCATCAGCAGTCATAAATAAGCCAACGTCAGCTAAATCAGTTGGAGGATAATTAACTTTATGTACTTCACGACCTCTACCTTCATTTATAAAATCAGCAATCAAGAACGGATTAAAATTAGCTTGGTTGATGAGGAAGTCCGTAGAAAGTTTTTCAACACCAGGTCTTGGTGTAATATGAATCTCTAAAGTATCATTTGGTGCGTAGATACTATTACCTGTACCGTACTGTGTATTATTAGCCCATCTTGGCATAATATCACTAACATTATCGGTTACGATAACAACTGGATTTGTTTGTCCATTTTCCCAACCATCTGTTGTAGTAGTATAACCGGCGAGTACAGAATTTCCAGTAACGACAAATCCTGTTGTATCCAAGCCTGTTAATTCGAATCCGAATCCATTATCGGTTCCGGCTCCTGTAGCTCTAAAAATAAATGTACCAACAATATCAGTAATAAAATTACTGGCATTGGTAACAGTTCTAAATTGATACGATACCACTAGGTCATTAAAATCATAATCGCCTTTAGCAGGCCATAAATCTTCAAATGCCAATGTTGCGTAAGTGCTCGGATAGTAAGAAGATCCGTCTTTCAGGGTACTGGTGGAATTCATCGGAATTCTCCAATCAAAATTTGCGGGTATAATCAAATCCTCCATATTCTTTACTTGAATATCAAGGTTTTCATCTTCCCCAATCTTATGAACATCTTTATTACAAGCACTCAAAACTATCGCAAAAACAACTAAAAGATAAAGAAATGGTTTGAGAGTTTTCATAAGTTTAATTTTAATCTTAATTAATAACTATTGTAAATTAACTTGTAAAAGTATAAAAATATATAATACAATGCAAGAAATTCTATAAGTATTTTACCTATAAACCAAAAAAAAATTAGGTAAATAACCTATTGCAATAAATAAATTTTTCTAAATTTATTTTAAATGTCTGTATTTCATTAGGATACCCTTATCAACTGGGATTTATTCTAATCATTAAAAACAATGGTAAACTCCATCAAAAAAGGAAAAAAATAAACTTACTACTGACCAAAACCTACAACTAATATTTTCGGTTATTTCTTTGGAGATGAATAGCCTCGTTTTTTGGCTGCGTCCTCCAATCTTTTCTGAAAGTTTGATTTCACAACAGGTTTTTTCTTATTAAGTTCGATTTGTTTTAATATTTTCTTCTCATCTATGGTAGCCCTGATCACGTACATTTGTCCGAAAGTGATGACATTGGCAAGGAAATAGTAATAACTCAACCCCGAAGCATATCCATTGAACATCCCTAAAAACATGATCGGCATCAGGTACATCATGGTCTTCATTCCGGGCATTTGCTGACCTCCTGAGGCCATCATATCATTATTCATTTTTGTATAGATGATGGTAGATACCGTCATTAACAATGTAAACAAACTAATGTGATTACCATAAACACTGCTTAAAATTGGAATTTGAGCTGTCCATGAAAATATTGAATCATAAGAAGATAAATCGGTTGCCCATAAAAAGGATTGCTGCCTCAATTCGATAGATGAAGGGAAAAATCGAAACATTGCAAACAAAATAGGCATCTGTAAAAGCATAGGTACGCAACCTGCCATAGGATTAACCCCTGCCTTTTTATAAAGAGCCATAACAGCTTGCTGCTTTTTCATGGCATCTTCCTTCTTTGGGAATTTCAAACCAAGCTCATCAATTTCGGGCTTTAAAACCCTCATTTTAGCCGTTGATTTGTAAGTTTTATAGGCTATTGGGAAAAGAACCAATTTTAACAGAATAGTCAAAACTAAGATTATTATTCCATAGTTCCACCCAAACCCACCTAAAAAGTTGAACACGGGTATAACAGCATAAATATTTATCCATGCTAATGGTGCGAAACTCCAACCTAAAGGAATTTGTCGTTCGAGTCCAAGATGATATTTGCGCAGGATACTATACTTATTTGGGCCGAAATAAAATGACATTTGAATTGATTGGTGGTCCGAAACAGCGTAAGGAATTCCTATTGTCGATTTCATGGATTTCAAATACCTTGGATCATTTGCATAACCAGGATCGGTGAAACCACTAATTTCAGCATTTACAAATGCATCATTGGCAATGAGTGCTGTAGAAAAAAATCGCTGTTTATATGAAATCCATTTTACCTTTGATTTTAAAACTTCACTATCGTCCTTTGTTTCCGAGAGGTAATCCACATCATCGCTGGCATATTTATAAAAAACGGTTGGCCCATTCCAACGATCAATGCTTCTTTCCTGTTTAAGAATATTGGTTTCCCACTCCAGATTTAGATAATTAGCATTTGTTGCTAATACGTCCTTTAATCCAACTATGTTGATTTTATAATCGAACATATACTTATTTCCCGAAATTGTATATAAAAACTCAATATACCGGTTCGGGTTATAGGCTCCTTCTCCATTATCAGTGTATAAACGCATACCAAACGACACGGACTCATCTCCTTTTATTTTTATAACATCTTCGCCTGAATGATCCACATCGGGCCAAAAGGGTTGAAAATAAAAATCCTGTGTATTCAAACGATAATTGTCTATAAAAAATGATATCCCGAATTTATTGGCATCTGAATCGAATAAAATAAGGGGTAGTGAATCATAGGTTTGATATCCGGTTAATTCAGCAGATAGGATACGTGCGCCTTTATTTGTGAATTGAAGTTTGAGAAGTTCGTTTTCAATGGTAGTTATTTTTTCGTCACCAATTGCCGAATTGGCAAATACACTGTATTTTGATTTCTGAACAGAGGTAAGAACCTCTTGACTTCCAGAAACATTTGCAATCTTAGTATCCGTATTTTGAGATTCACCCGTAGGTGCAATTTTCGTTTTATTGATAGAATCCTGCCGCAGATAATTAGCCTGATTTACCGCCGAGATCGAATCCTGAACTCGTTGCCTTTCATTAATTTCTTCTTTAGATGGTTTTAGTAAAATACTCCATATGATAAATATGGCTCCAAGGAGTAAAACTCCAATTATATTATTTTTATTCATTTATTCTAAAAGTTTGACCAGGTTTGTTGCCTATGCTTAAAAAATTCAATTATATCAAGAACTGTTCCTTTGTATTTATTATGCCAAATCATGATTTACCTTCAAGTGCTGCTTTTACAAAATTTACAAAAATTGGATGTGGGTTTGCTACAGTACTGCGAAACTCAGGATGAAACTGTACTCCTATATACCATGGATGATCTGACAGTTCTATAATTTCCACCAAATTATTTTTTTTATTAATACCACTGGTTTTCATCCCGGCAGCAATAAATTCGTCGAGATATTTATTATTAAATTCATAACGATGTCTATGTCTTTCGGATATTTCTTCCTCACCATAAACACCGAATACCTTTGATTTTTTAGTGATGCTGCAAGGATAAGAGCCTAAACGCATAGTACCACCTAAATTAGTGATCCGTTTTTGTTCTTCCATTAGGTCAATTACCGGATATGTTGTCTTGGGGTTCATCTCTGTTGAATGTGCATCTTTATATTTTAAGACATTTCTGGCAAAATCAATAACAGCACATTGCATTCCTAAACAGATGCCAAGAAATGGTACTTTATTTTCACGGGCATATTTGCATGCTAAAATCTTACCTTCAATCCCACGATCACCAAAACCCGGAGCAACTAATATCCCATCCAAACTACTCAGTTTTTTTAAAACATTCGTTTCATCCACTCCTTCTGAATGTATCATTTCCAGAATGACTTCACATTCATTCATAGCACTGGCATGCACAAATGATTCAGTAATCGATTTGTAGGCATCTTTTAATTCAACATATTTGCCAACCAATCCAATGGTTACCTTTTGCTTAGGGTGTTTTAACTTATACAGGAATTTTTCCCAATTCACCAAATCAGGCTCATTTTTAAATGGAGTGAGCGTTTTATTTAAAACCTCTTTATCAAGTCCTTCTTCTCGCATTAAGACCGGGACATCATATATTGTTTCAGCATCAATTGATTCAATAACAGCCGATGGGGTAACATTGCAAAATAAAGCGATTTTCCTTCTAAGTACCTCATTAAGGTGCCTGTCTGTTCTACAAACTATAATATCAGGTTGTACTCCCTGCTCTAACAATGCTTTTACCGAGTGTTGAGTAGGCTTTGTTTTCAACTCTCCTGCAGCAGCTAAATATGGTACCAAAGTCAAGTGTATAACTGCACAATTTGCCCCTAACTCCCACCTCATTTGTCGAACCGTTTCGATATAAGGCAAAGATTCAATATCCCCAACAGTTCCTCCTATTTCAGTGATAACAAAATCAAATTTACCCGACTCACCTAGCAACTTGATGCATCTTTTTATTTCATCGGTAATATGTGGGATGACTTGAACAGTAGAACCCAAATAATCCCCTCTTCTTTCTTTATTTATTACTGTTTGATAAATTCTTCCTGTAGTAATATTATTTGCCTGTGAGGTTGGAACATTTGAAAAACGCTCATAATGACCGAGATCAAGATCGGTTTCGGCTCCATCTTCAGTTACATAACATTCGCCATGTTCATAAGGATTTAATGTACCGGGATCTACATTGATGTAAGGATCCAACTTCTGAATGGTGGCACGAAATCCTCTTGCCTGCAACAACTTGGCTAATGATGAAGAGATAATCCCTTTACCTAATGAAGAAGTTACACCTCCCGTTACAAATACATACTTTGTGTTTGACATAATAAAAATATTTTCAACATTTTTATGAAATAACCCTATTTCATAAAATAAAAATTACCCCTTGGGGTATTTTGTTGGCAAAATTATAAAAATACAGAGCCTTTTGAAAGAAAGGCTCTGTATTTTTCAATATATCTTTAATAATATCTGTAACTCTTGACTTTAGCGATGTGTTTTGCCAACCTGATAACCTGAATAGTATACCCAAATTCATTGTCGTACCAAAGATAAACTACGATGTTTTTACCATCGGATGAAACCTTAGTGGCAGGGCTGTCGAATATACATGCAGCTGAATCGCCAATAAAATCTGATGATACAGCTTCTTCAGAACTGGAATATCTGATCTGCTCTACCATCGTACCTTTTAACGATGCGTGCAAGATCAGGTCATTTAATTCTTTGACTGAAGTTTGTTTTTTTACGGTCAGGGTTAGAATTACCAATGAAACATTTGGAGTTGGAACACGAATTGCATTCCCTGTTAATTTACCGGCTAAACTTGGGATTACTTTTACTGCTGCCGAAGCTGCTCCCGTATCAGTAATTACCATATTCGTAGGAGCTGACCGCCCTCTTCTGACCTTGCTATGAAAATTATCTAGCAGGTTCTGATCGTTCGTATACGAGTGAATAGTTTCGAGGTGCCCCCTTTCTATCCCAAGACTTTCCTCCAGCACTTTCAGAACAGGAACTGCCGCATTTGTGGTACAAGATGCTGCCGACCAAATCTTATAATCATCCGGATTATGTTCACGATGATTCGCTCCGTAAACAATATTTGGAATATTACCTTTCCCTGGTGCTGTGAGTAAAACTTTTGCAATACCCTTTGCTTTTAAGTGACGCGATAAACCATCATAATCTCTTAAAATACCTGTGTTATCAATCAATAAAGCATTTTCAATTCCATATGCAGTATAATCAATATCTTCAGGACGACTGGCTTCTATCATTTTGATGGTATGTCCATTGGCAAAAATGGTATTATCATCAACATTCTCAATTGCAACACCTCTGAATGGACCATGAATCGAATCCTGACGAAACAATGAAGCCCTCTTTTTCATTGATTCACCGGTGTTATTTCTCGCCACGATTGCCCGAACCCGCAGTTGTGTTCCATTACCCTGAATAATTAATTCACGAGCAACCAATCGACCGATCCTGCCAAATCCATACAAAACTACATCGACTGGTTTATCATAAGTTGGTTTTTTACCTATCAAGTCCGACAACTTATCTTGTATAAAATCGTCGATGTTTTTATAATTTGCTTTTTCTTCAACCCATTCAAAGTTCAAACGACCTATATCGATTCGAGCATTTATAATATCAGCTCTAAATATAGCTTTCGCCAAATCCAAAGAATCTTTAACCAACAATGTTTTTGCTACAATTTGTATGGATTTAAAATGTTTTAACAAAACTTTACTTGCGGTTCTATCAAGCAATTGACTTCTGAATATGATTAGCTCAACAGCTTTATCATAAAACAATTGACTAATAATTGTTATGAATTCGTTAGCAATCTTCTCATCACTTACCCATTTATTTAACGATTTTTCGAAATGATGATTCTCATTTGACTGGTTCATGTTTAGTTAGGTTTTGAGGTTAATATTTGATCTTAAGAATGAAAGAAACACACACCCAAAAATAAACAAAAAAGGATTACCAATAAAGAATTTTATTAGTAATCCACTGTTAATAAGTTAATAAAAACCCACCTATTCTCCCAAATATACTTTTAGTAATTTGCTTCGAGAATTATGCTTTAATCTTCGTATTGCTTTTTCCTTAATTTGACGAACTCTTTCTCTTGTAAGGTCGAATTTAGCCCCGATTTCTTCCAAAGTATACTCATGGTTAGTACCAATTCCAAAATACAAATTGATCACGTCTCTTTCTTTTTCAGTGAGGGTTGCCAATGATCGTTGAATTTCTCTGCCCAATGATTCTTTCATCAGAAAAGAATCGGTAGGCAGGGTATCTTCAGGCATAAAAACATCCAAAAATCTCAGATCATCATCATTGGTTAACGGAGCATCCATTGAAACATATTTTGTTGAAATTTTAAGTGCTGCATCAATTTTATGTCCCGGCATTTCCAAAGAATCTGCAATTTCATCAGCTGATGGTGATCGCTGAAGTTCTTGCTCCAATCTGGAAGAAACCTTTTTAATCTTATTTAGTGAACCAACCTGATTTAATGGCAACCGCACTATTCTTGATTGCTCAGCCAGTGCCTGTAAAATAGATTGTCGAATCCACCAAACTGCATAAGAGATAAATTTGAAACCCCTTGTTTCGTCGAATCTTTTGGCAGCCTTAATTAAGCCCAGGTTACCTTCATTGATACAATCCGGTAAACTTAAACCTTGGTTTTGATATTGCTTTGCAACAGAAACCACAAAACGTAAATTTGCTTTCGTTAATTTTTCAAGTGCAACCTGATCACCTGCTTTAATTCTTTGAGCTAAAATTACTTCCTCCTCAGCAGTAATTAATTCTTCCTTCCCTATATCCTGTAAATATTTATCGAGAGAAGCCGTTTCTCTATTTGTTATTGACTTCGTTATTTTTAATTGCCTCATGTTTTCCTTTTTTATTCAAAATCTCCTATCAATCAGTACATTATTTAATAATTACCGATTTAAACAAATATAATGAGAAATATGCAGACTTGAAAGTTTTAATTCAATTATTTTCAATAAAATACAGATTTATTTATAATTGATCCAAATAAATTAATTGGTAAATCCATATATAATGCGCATTCCGTTAGGATAAATACCTTCAATTTGATACACTCCGTTTTTTGACTCGGAGATCGCTGTTTCTAAGTCGGGTTTTGAATTGATTTTATAATTGTTAACCCTTAAAATTATAAACCCTTCCCTTACTCCACCATCCTTCAATTTTCCTTTATTTAATTGTGTTATTACCAACCCATTCTCAATATTTAATTTAGCCTTGACTTCAGTTGAAGCCTGCTGGAAATAAGCACCAAATTCTTCAACTAAAAATTTCTCATCAGATTTAATAACTCCCAAATCTCCATTCTCATTTTGTAATGTAACCGTAAAAATTTTAGGCTTGTTTTTTCTTAATACCTTAACGCTAACTTTGTCACCAGGGTGATGTTGACTTATTGTTTCCAGTAATGCAGATGAACTCTTAATTTCAACATTATCAATTTGTACAATGACATCTTCGGCAATTATTCCTGCCTTGTCGGCTCCGCCATTCTTAGCAACTGAATTAATATAAACTCCTTGAAGGGTTTCAATGCCATGCTCTTTTGCAAGTGCTGGGGTAATGTCTTGAATTGAGACTCCAATATATGCTCTTTGAATTTCACCATAATTAAGCAGGTCATCCATCACTTTTTTGACAATATTAACAGGTATTGCGAAAGAATATCCTTCATAAGAACCACTTCTTGAAGCAATTGCAGCATTTATACCAACCAATTGCCCGCTTGTATTTACCAATGCACCACCACTATTCCCCCGATTAACTGCCGCATCGGTCTGAATAAATGATTCGATAGAAGCAGTGCCTCCAAGAATATTTATATCTCTGGCTTTTGCACTTACTATCCCTGCAGTGACTGTTGAAGTTAAATTAAAAGGGTTACCAACTGCTAAAACCCATTCACCAATCTGAACTTCATCAGAATTTCCATAAACCAAAAATGGCAAATTCTTGGTTTCAATTTTAATTAAAGCAAGATCAGTTGAGGCATCCCTTCCTATGAGTTTAGCTTCAAATAATCTTTTATCATTAAGGGTTACCTCAATTTTATCGCCACCTTCCACAACATGATTATTTGTAACAATATATCCATCTTCAGAAATAATTACACCCGATCCATATCCTACCATGGGAGTTGATTGACTAGGCCGCTGTCTACCTTCCAGATATTCTCTCAGAGATCCAAAAAAGTCATCATAAGTATCAGTTTTACGTTTGAATTGAGTGCGAATATGCACCACTGCATGAACTGAACGATCAGCAGCTACTCTAAAATCAGGTCCTGTCACCGCATCTGCAGCATTAAATGATGTTTGAGATACGGGCAGATTGGATTGAATATTTTGCCGGTGAACTGTGTCATCCTCTTTTTTAATTATCACAAAAACTATAATAACTGCAAATAATGCGCTCAAAAGTGCAACTAATGTAAATTCTAAAAACCTTTTCATCTGTTACTGAATTTTTGATTGAACTACTAATTGGTAATCTTCCATTTTGGCAGTATAACCAACGTCATTTATCATTTTTTTAAACTTTAACAAAAAACGTTCCTCATTGTATAAAAGTATTTTGAATTTCTGTTAAAAATTGTTAAGATCCATTCCCAGGTTCATCTATCTGAATAAAAGATTTATGCTTATCTTTGTTATCATTGTATATTTAAGTAATTTACTACTTAAATTTTTATGCTAAATTAAAAATCGGAAACACCATATTTTTCAACGATATTTAATTTAAAATTATCAAACATGACATTTTAACATAAACATGACATTAGCTTTTCATAAATATCAAGGTACCGGCAATGATTTCATTATTATTGATGGCAGAGATGAAAGCCTTCCCATAAGCAATTCCATAATCAAAAAACTTTGCGACCGAAAATTTGGAATTGGAGCCGATGGGTTAATGATTTTAAAGAAACATAAGGATGTTGATTTCAGGATGATTTACTATAATGCTGATGGAATGGAAGGCAGTATGTGTGGGAATGGAGGAAGATGCATTCTTGCTTTCGCAAAAGAAATTGGACTCGCCAAAAATTATTTTCATTTTATGGCTTTTGATGGACTGCATGAGGGCGAAATACTGGAATATTATGCACCAGAATCAATGGTTAGGCTCAAAATGTCGGATGTAAATGAATTCAAAAAAGAGTCAAATTACTATTTAACCGACACCGGATCACCACATTATATTGAATTCCTAAACAATCTCCAATCAAAAGATATATACAAAGATGGGAGCGAGATAAGAAACAATGAACAATTCAGAGAAAAAGGGATCAATGTAAATTTTGTTGAAGAGTCATCGGATCACCTGTTTGTTAGAACGTTTGAAAGAGGTGTTGAAGACGAAACACTTTCGTGTGGAACAGGAGTTACTGCCTCGGCACTAGCATTTGCCATTAAACAAAATATCAAAAAAGGAAGTGTACAAATTCAAACTTTAGGCGGCAAACTAAAAGTTAGTTTCGAAAGAGAAGCAAATGTCTTCAAGAACATTTGGCTGGAAGGTCCTGCAACTTTTATATTTAAAGGAGAAATCTCAATTTAATGGAATTAAAAAAAGGCAATATCAGTTTTAGGGCCGTCGAACCGGAAGACGTGAAAATCCTTTTGAAATGGGAAAACAATGTTGACACATGGCATCTGAGCAGCACCCTTATCCCTTTCTCACGATTTGATATCGAACAATATGTAATGAATTCCAACAAAGATATTTTTACAATTAAACAATTACGATTAATGATTGATCTTTCAGAGAAGGATCAACAGATTACAGTTGGTTGTGTTGATTTATTTGAGTTTGACCCCATCCACAAAAGAGCAGGGATCGGAATTTTAATCGATGAAGCTTATCGTAGAAAAGGAATTGCTGCTAACTCCTTAGATTTACTATCTGACTATGCTTTCAACATATTAAATCTTCATCAACTATTTTGTAATATTGAAGAAGACAATAAAAACAGCCTTTCCTTGTTCCAGCATCATGGGTTTAAAATTGCAGGGTTAAAAAACGACTGGAATTACAAATCGGGCAATTGGATTAATGAATACTTATTACAACGAATCAATAACAAATAAACTATCTAAAACCATGGCCTATTATCATACAAAGTATAGTTCATTTAGGAAAAAATCAAAATTTCACCGAACAATCATATTTATTCTCCTCCTATTAATTATTATAGCATTAGCTATTGGTTATTTTATTTACCAAATAATTAGCGAACCAAATGTTTGGACAAAAGATGAAACAAAAGTTTCAATTTATATTCCCACAGGATCAAGCTTTGATGAAGTCAAAACAATCCTTTATAAAGACGGTTTAATTATTCATCGTAAGAATTTTGAATGGTGGGCCCAAAAGAAAAAATACCCTGAAAATATTAAGGCCGGTAAATACCTTCTTCTCAATGGGATGTCAAATAATGAATTGATCAACCATCTCAGATCAGGTAACCAAGAACCGGTAAAACTGATCTTTAATAACATCAGGGATATTGAGCAATTAGCGACGAGGGTTTCTGAACAGCTGGAGCTTGATTCGGCTTCAATTATCAACTTATTAAATGACAGTACTTATATCTCAAATTTAGGATTTAACAAATTCACCATCTCAAGTTTATTCATCCCTAACACCTATGAGTTTTTCTGGAATGTGAGTGCTGAAAATTTTATCAATCGCATGATTCGTGAATATGAGAATTTCTGGAATGATAAGCGAAAAGCCAAAGCAGCTGCATTAAATATGACTAAGATGGAAGTTGTAATACTGGCCTCTATCATTGATAAAGAAACTCAAAAAAATGACGAAAAGCCAATTATTGCAGGAGTTTACATCAATCGAATAAAGCGAAACTGGTTACTCCAAGCCGACCCGACTCTTATCTTTGCATTGAACGATTTTGGTGTTAAGCGGGTATTAAATGTTTATAAAGACATTGATTCGCCCTATAATACTTATAAATATCCGGGGTTGCCGCCCGGACCGATATGTATTCCTTCAATTGCTTCGATTGATGCCGTATTAAATTATCATGAGCACGATTATTTATACTTCTGTGCCAAAGAAGACCTTTCTGGCTATCATAATTTTGCCAGGACCAACAGTGAGCATAACCGAAATGCTCAAAACTATCAAAGAGCTTTGGATAAATTAAGAATCTTTAAATAAGATTATATTTATTCCTTTCATGTTAACTTCATTTTCACCTGCCGATTTTCTCTATATTTGCGTTTGAAATAAATAATATTAAAACCCAGGGCAAGTTCTGGGCCCTTTCTTCCGGATCACGCTCCGGGGAATTAAACCACCCTTTCTCGTCTGCCGAAGCGGAACGCGAAGGCAAATTAAAAATATGGATGGAATAAAAACAATTATTTGGGATTGGAATGGAACTTTGCTGGACGATACTATCATTTGTAAAAGTATCATCAACAATTTACTTGAACAACGAAATTTGCCAAAACTAAGCCTTCAGAAATATAAAGAGATTTTTACATTCCCGGTCAAAGATTATTATCATAAAGCCGGATTTGATTTTACTCAAGAAGATTTTGAAATTCCTGCAAATGAATTTATTGTCAGTTATACCGATAAAGTCAAACTCGCAAAATTACATCAAGAAGCTACTAAAGTTCTTGAATATTTCAAATCCGGAAACATCAAGCAATTCATCCTCTCTGCGATGGAGCAAAACTCACTTAAAAAATCAATTGAGCAATATGGGATTTATCATTATTTTCAAGCAATTTATGGGATTAGCGATCATTATGCACATAGCAAAACGGCAAATGCAAAACGGTTAATCTCCGATTATGATTTAAATCCTTCTGAAGTTTGTTTGCTTGGCGATACGGTTCATGATCATGAAGTTGCCGAATTGATAGGCTGCCAATGTATTTTAATTGCCGATGGGCACCAAACAAAAAACCGATTGATCGCAACAGGAAGAATTGTGTACGACAGTTTAGGTGTACTTAAACAGAATTTTTGATCTTGATCTTTGTCAGATTTTTAATTTTCCATTTTGATAATATTCTTCTTTATTTACTTTTCCATCTTCCGAAAAAGATTTCCAAATTCCTTCTTTTAATGAATTTAAGTAATTACCGCTGGTTTCAACCTGTCCATTCGGGTAAAACATTTGAATAAGCCCTTCCTTTAAACCTCGCACATAAAATCCTTCGAGTTTTTTAGTACCGTCGGTATAAAACTGCTTCCACTCCCCGTCTTCAACATCATTTTTATAATTAAGCTCTTCTGCAACATTTCCATTGGGGAAAAACTGCCGCCAAAGTCCATTTTTCTGATTATTTATATAAATCTCTTCCGACAATAAAACCCCATCATATTCGCTATAATATCTCCAAACACTATCTTTCTTTTGATTTAAATAGTTGCCTTCAGCCATCAACTTTTCGTTACGATGAAATAATTTTGCATATGATTTCTTACCCTCATTATAAAAAACTGACAGCGCCCTTAATTTGCCATCCGGGTAATAATATTTAAAAGTATCGATCGGGATATCATTTTTAAAGGTGCCTTCATATTTTAAATACCCCATTTCATCAAACGACTTCCAGTAACCTTGTTTACGGCCCAGATCATCCTTATTATTTAATTGGGTTTGATTTTGACTCATCACTGAAAAGCAAAAAAGGACGAAAAGAATTAAAAAAGAAGATTGTTTAAGTAACATGCTTTAACATTTTAATGATTCATAAAATTAATCTTTTTACCAGAATATGTTTTAAGTTAACTTTGTTTCAATCTTAAAATGCCATAAATAGTGAATAGTTACTCCTCAAAACTACTTGAAGATGCAGTGAATGAGTTTGCAAAACTACCCGGTATTGGCCGTAAAAGTGCATTGCGGCTTGCACTTCATCTATTAAAACAACAAACTGACGATGTCGAACAATTTGGGAAAAGCATCATCAGAATGCGAAATGAGATGAAGCAATGTACTGTTTGCCATAACATATCCGATGTGGATACCTGTGAAATTTGTGCAAACCCCAAACGCGATCGTTCAATTATTTGTGTGGTTGAAGATATCAGGGATGTAATGGCTATCGAAAACACCTCTCAATTTGTTGGCTTGTACCATGTTTTAGGAGGCATTATTTCCCCGATGGAAGGTATAGGCCCTGACGACCTTCAAATTAGAAGCCTTGTTTCACGAGTTCAAAGTGGTGAAATTAAAGAAGTAATCATGGCTCTGTCAACTACCATTGAAGGAGACACCACCAATTTTTATATTTTTAAGAAATTAAAGGATACCCGGATTAAAATTACAACCATTGCCCGTGGTATCTCAATTGGCGACGAACTCGAATATGCGGATGAAATTACGCTTGGTCGGTCTATTTTAAACAGAACGCCATACCATTCAGGTCTGTAAAAGGTATTTAGCGTGAGTTCGACATAATATAAAATCATGATATTAGACGCTAGACATTAGATGTTAGATGTTAGATTTTGACTATTGATTAAAACCCTTCTTGAATCTTGTGTCTTGTGTCTTGTGTCTTGAATCTTGAATCTCGTGTCTAACTTCTAACTTCTTTTAGTTCAAAAGGCTAAATTTCAGTCATGCTGAACCAGTTTCATGAGATAAACTTAGAACGAACTGAATGATTTTAATAAACGGCGACACCGCCATCTCCACTACTTGAATCAGCAGCCCCTGACATGATACCTTTTTCGCGATCATAAACAATCCCCATTAAAGCACCTATGTTTTCGACTGATCTGAATTTATGCCCCATCAATTCCAACACTTTCTTTGTATCTGCCGATATCCCCCATTTCTCATAAATTACCTGGTCAGGCAACCATTGATGGTGGATTTTACCCGCTTCGATGGCCGTTTTAATGTCCATTTTATGATCGAGCACATTCAAAATAGCTTGCATTACAGAGTTAATAATTGTACGTCCACCGGGACTGCCAATAACCATGTACACTTTTCCATCCTTGGCTATAATAGTTGGTGTCATACTCGATAACATCCTTTTTTCAGAGGCAACCTGATTTGGATTTGTTCCGATTTGTCCATCAGTTTTAGTAATGCCGGGAACCGGGTTAAAATCTCCCATTTCATTATTTAATAAGAAACCCAGATCTTTGGCAATAAGTTTGCACCCATAACTATTTTCGAGGGTATAGGTTAAAGAAACAGCATTCCCATCCTTATCCAACACTGATAAATGGGTGGTATTTTCTCCATCGTATAACTGCCCAAACATAGTTGAGTCACTTAAAGAGGCTTTTTCCATATCGATGGATGCTGCCAATTTTTTAGCATAGGTTTTTGATAAGAGTTTATCCAATGGCATATCGGGATTGAAATCAGGATCACCCAAATATTCGGCCCTGCTCGCATAACCTCTGCGCATCACTTCTGTTAGAACATGAATATAATCTGCAGAATTAAAGCCCAAATCCTTAAGATCAAAATCCTCGAGCATATTCAACATCTCTATCATGGCAACGCCACCTGAACTTGGCGGAGGCATCGAGTAAACCTCATATCCTCTATATTGTCCAACAACCGGTTTGCGTTCGATGGCCTCATATTTTAATAAATCTTCTTCGGTGATCAGACCACCTTCTTGCTGAACATATTTTGCCAGGAGTTTCGCGGTTTTCCCTTTATAAAAACCGTCCCGACCATGATCCCTAATGCGTTCAAGGCTTGCACCCAAATCAGGCTGTTTCCATAATTTACCAGGCTCTCGGTAGCTTCCGTCCTCTTCAAGCATGAACTTTGCGAATTCAGGTAATGATTGAGCATAGGATTCCTTAAAAGCAATTGAGTGATTGTAAAGGGTCCAGGTAAATGGAAAACCATTATTGGCTAAATCAACCGCCGGCTGAACTACCTCTTCCCATCTTAACTTTCCATATTTTTGTTGAGCCAAATACAAACCTGCCACAGTTCCCGGCACTCCAATCGACAATCCACCCGTATGATTTGAATCATTAAAAATATTTCCATTCTTATCCAAAAACATAGTACTCGATGCCTTAATTGGTGCTTTCTCTCTAAAATCAATGGTCGTAACTTCAGCTTTGTCATTCATAAAAACAAGAAATCCACCCCCCCCAATATTTCCGGCAGATGGCCAGGTAACCGCCAAGGCAAATGCGGTTGCAACAGCCGCATCAATTGCATTTCCACCTTGTTTTAAAATATCACGCCCTACTTCCGAAGCAATCATCGATGAAGAACTAACCAATCCATTTCGGGCATAAGTTTGTGCTTTTATCTGGATAGGGATAAGAAAAATAACCAACAAAATAATTGTTAGAATTTGCCGGAAAGGCTTTTGTATAAAAAGGTTATTCATATTGCAAAATTTAATTGACAGGAAGCGAATTTAAGGAAAATAATACTTGAACCAATGAGAAAAGGGATGGCTTCCTTTTTTTCAAGGGACGCCATCCCGAAAAACCCATGATACCAATCCCTAAATCAAAAGGATGGCGTCCTCATCGAGGAAGTCATCCTTATCTACATTTGGTGAAAACAGGCTAATTAAAATAAAATGACAGTAATAATCCCAAACCTTGGTTGAATCAAAAGTATTATATTTAAATTTGACTAATTACATGTCGAATTTCAAACCCAAATCTTACTGATATGAATAGTCCAAAATTATTTTTAAGGAAATTAATTCTAACCTCTA
>JAHIVC010000008.1 GCA_018816945.1 Bacteroidota bacterium
AATCTCGATTAAGAGGCAACCAAGGAGTGCCCTTCGTGAATCCTCCATTTTCTTCATTTGTCCATTGCATCGGTGTTCTGGATTTATCCCTCCCACTAAATAAGGGCCAAAATTTTTTGCCTAAGGGATCGCTAATATGCTTACGCTTTATTTTTTGATTCTGCATACCAATTTCTTCACCATAATAAATAAATGGAGTCCCTCTTAATGTGAGCAGCAAAACTGCTAATATCTTTGCTTTATCGGCTTTATGCATACCCATGCCAAAACGGTTATAACTTCGCAACAAATCGTGGTTGCTTAATACATGGCAGGGCCATGCTTTTTCCGGAATACTACTTTCAACTTCCCTGATATATCTGGCATATCTTTTTGAACTCCAATAGCGAAAAATTAGTGAAAAGTTAAATGCCAAATTCAAGGCATCCTCACCATTGCTTAAATAATCGTTAACAATTTTATTATCACCGGGTGGAGGAGTGTAAATTTCACCAACTAACATACGCTGATCGTACTGATCAAGAATTTGTCGTAATGCCCTTACAATCCTTATTGACTTTGGTCTGTTTCGGTTATACATTTTCCGATTAAAAAACAGATTACTCGGGAATCTTCGGTTATTTCGAAATTTTCGATCCTTTATAATAAAGTTAATCACATCAAGCCGGAATCCATCAACACCCATATCAAGCCAAAATTTAATTTCCTGATAAAATGTATGTTGCAGTTCTTTATTTCGCCAATTAAGATCTGGTTGCTCTTTTAAAAAAGAGTGAAAGTAATACTGTTCCGTTTTCGAATCCCATTCCCATCCGCTTCCACCAAATACAGATTTCCAGTTATTTGGAGCTTTACCCTTTTTCCCATCTTTCCAAATATACCAATCCCTTTTGTCGTTTTCTTTGGATTCACTGGATTCAATAAACCATTTGTGCATGTGTGAAGTATGATTCATAACCATGTCCATTATCACCCTAATGCCCTTTTGGTGAGCATGAAAAAGGAGATTTTTGAAATCTTCCATATCTCCATATGATTTATCAATTGATCGATAATCTTGAATATCGTAACCATAATCATTTAATGGAGATTCATAAATAGGAGAAAGCCAAATTGCACTAACCCCAAGAACTTTCAAATAATCTAATTTCTCAATAATTCCCTTCAAATCTCCAATTCCATCATTATTTGAATCATAGAAACTACGTGGATAAATATGATAAATAACCCCGTGTTTCCACCAAATGAAATCAAAATCTTGTTTAACGCTCATCATTAAATTTGATTGGGTTATAAGTCCATATCCTCAAGGAATTGATCTAAAATAAATTCTTTATTGTAAATCTTGGCCCTTTCAACAGCTGATTTTTTAAACTCATTTGCTAATGAATTATTTGAAAAATAACTATTAATAAATGTTTTCATTTCCTTCTTCCCGGAAGCAAGAAATCCACATTCACCATGTTCAATAATATCCTTTGGGCCTTTTGAATTGTATGCAATTACCGGCAATCCGCAACTTAACGACTCCAACACAACTAAACTGAATGTATCGAATTTTGAGGGCAGGATCAATAAATCAGCGGATGAATAGATATCAGGTAGTTTCTCACCGTCTACCCATCCCAGAAAGACCGCATCAGGAAGCAATTTTTTTAACTTATCTTCCGCGGGGCCGGTTCCGGCAAACACCAATTTTAAATTCGGAAACTCATCATGAATGGAATCATAAATTTCAGCTACATCAAAAACCCCTTTCTCGGCACTAAGTCTACCAGTAAATAACAATACCTTGTCATCCTCCTCAAGATTGAATATTTCCTTTTTATTTGAAGTGCGCGGGTAGAATTTCTCATCGACCCAATGAGCCGTTAAAAACACTTTTTTAAAGTCAATCTCCATTTCTTTACCGATGAGCCATTTTTGGTGATCAGTATTTAATACAAACAGATGGTCAAATCCTGTATAAAAAGCTCTTAACAATCGTCTTATCCGGTCCTGATTATGAATATCCAGGTTTAATGCTTTCTTCGAAAACATGACCCAATCGGTATGCATATAAAAGTATGCAGGGACAGAATATGCATTTTTTAAATACAATGACACCATACCCATAATGCCTTCGGTTGAGCAAATAACGCGATCATATTCGTTTTCTAAAAACAAATGGTGGATCTCATTAAAATTCGGAAAACGGATCGGTTGTTGTTCATAAAATGGTAACGTAAATTCACCAAGGGGCTTAATAACAATTAAATGATCGTCGGACACAATATCGTTACTGCATACCATGATATCAATAGGCAGATCCAATCTTTTTATTTCGCGGAGCATTTCTTGCAACACAATGGACACCCCATTTTTATCATTAAAAGTATCGGTAAGCCATAGCGCACGTTTAGGATGTTGCAGTTTCCCAATTTTATCAGAAAAAGTTTTAAGAAGTGACCTACTATGATACAATACCCTTGCACTCGTAAATTGTGCGCCTAAAATCAATATCGAAGCCAGAAAAGGAAATGGCAAGCCATCAATGAAATCGGCAAGATTAGGATTTGACATTTTTTTGCCACTGAACCAATTTTTCTTGTTATCATTCGATTCCAGAAGCAACCTCATTTCACTTGGGATCTCTAATTTTTCAATAATATCCGTAAGTTCAATATTTTTAAATGAATCATTCGAAAAAGCATTCTCGATTTTTAGCTTTAAGCGATCAAACAGTATTTTGTTCAGTTTGAAGCTAATCATGTCAATGGCACTGCTCATTTGCTCTACCATCTCCTGCCCCTTCAGGTCATGCGATTTCGCAATTTTCTGTGCTTCATCAAAGACGGGTTTATACACTTTCGGGATCATGAATCTTTTCGATTTTGACTGAACTTTCCCCATGAAACTATCATGAAATAATTCGACAAATCGCATGGTAACTTTATGCCTTCGCAATTCGGTAAAAGCATTGGTAACTATAAAAGCCAATATTTTATCCTTAATGGAACCCTTGTGCAGCAATATCCGCATCAATCCAGGATCTTCTTTGTACATGGCTATCTGGCAAATGTAATCTAGAAATGCTATGGTCAATTTTTCCGAATTTTGATGGGTTCCGTAAGGTACCATATCTCCATTCCATATGGCTTCAAGAGCAAGTGCCGAAGCGGGTTCAAATTTCAATCTTTCTGCAAGATTTGGGATATGAAGCCGGGTTCCTGTTTGCCCTGTAAAGATCCCCATGTGACTATCTGAACCCCCAGAAAATGATTTTTTATATGGATTTGTACAATATAAACTTAAGTCAATATCAAACTTTTTCGCATCATTATCAATTTGTTCCCTGGTCAAGCTTTCAAGCCATGTTTTTACCAGCATATTCTGCCAGGTATCTCGCTGACCATTTAGCACTTCAAAGCGTTCAAAAACCAAAGCCATCTTACTGAAAAAATCGAATGGAGGGGTCCCCTTTACACTGTAATGATATAATGGATGTGCCCAAATGGTTGGAATATTATGAGCGTGGGCATACATTAAAAACTGATAGACATTCTTTCGTAGTTTATTAAGTTTTATCTCTTGCTTTTGAGTGAACCCATAAGTTAAAACATGAATGCCAATATCAAAATCGGGAACTGTACAACTAAATTCGGTCCCAACAAGAACATCTATTCCCTTCTCTATCAAATCAAAACAAGATCGGGCATTATTGTGATTTGTAATTGTGATAACATCAGTTTTATTTTTTTTCAGTGTTTTAAGCAACCTTTCTGTAGGGAGCCATGTTTCAGGTACTTTTAATATCCTCCCTAATAATTCATCCGGAACATCACTATTATAGTCGTGACAATGAAGGTCGATTTTCAGTACCTCATCCTCCGGAAATTTTTGCTTTTGCGAATTCAGATATGTTTTTAGTTCGTAAGCCAGTTCATTTTTAAATGATGAAGGTGTCTTATCAATTACATTCATATTTTAAGGTTATAAGATTTGAACACAAAATTAGAATAGTTTAAAGCGTATTAATAATAAGGGGCTTAAGAAAACGAAAATGTATCTGATTTTTAATACCAGCGTAACTTTAAGGTTACCATTTCTTAATAAGGCTTCAAAATATGAATTTTTTTGTAATAAAATCATATTCGCCGTATTCCTTTTAAAAACGAAGATGGACAATTAGACATGACCCTGAATATCATGCCAAATTAGATTAATATTTACTATTAAATCCTTCTGTCCATTTATGCATTTTTTGGTGTAAGCTTAAGAATTTCAATCACTTCATGTAATTATTGTTTTTGTAATTTATCATTAACTGCATCGTAATAATCTAAAAGTAGGTTTGCATCAAAACCTAAACCAATAAATATGATGAGAAATTTTACACTAATTATTATCTCTTTGCTTATTTCAGCAGGAGCTTTTGCACAAAAAGGAATTATAAGAGGAACCGTGTCCGATTCGGAAAAAGAAAGTCTACCCGGGGTTAACATCCTTATCGTTGAAACTAAGGTTGGCACAACTACCAATGTGAACGGGGAATTTGCTATTATTAATCTCAACCCCGGCAATTATACCATAGTTGCCAGTTATATTGGTTTCGAGAGTAAAAAAATTAATGTATCTGTTGAATCAGGCGAAACCAAGGAAATTAAGATCGAATTAGTTGCCGGAATCTTACTAAATGAGGTTGTGATTAATAGCCGTTTAGTTGGTCAATCCAAATCAATCAACACTCAAAAAAACGCGATGAACATCACCAGTATTGTTTCTAATGAGGAATTAAGCCGGTTTCCGGATGCCAACATTGGTGATGCATTAAAAAGAATTCCGGGAATCAACGTTCAATACGATCAGGGCGAAGCACGCTTCGGAAATATCCGTGGATTATCGCCCGAATTAAACTCTATCACGATTAATGGTGAGCGCATTCCTTCGGCCGAAGCTGAAATCCGCTCTGTTCAACTCGATCTTGTCCCTGCCGATATGATCCAAACTGTTGAATACAACAAAGTCGTCATGCCAAATATGGATGCTGATGCCATCGGGGGATCCATAAACCTGATCACAAAATATGCCCCGATCGGTCAGGAAATTTCCGGGAAATTCGGTACCAGCTATAATTTTATCGCCGAGAAACCTTCATTTAAAGGAAACCTAACTTACAGCAAACGGCTTTTTAATAACAAACTGGGAATTGTTTTAAGTGGTTCGGCTTACGATAACCGCTTGGGATCAGATGACACTGAAGCTGAATGGACCAAAACCGACAATAAAATTCATCCTTCAGGTTTTCAGAACCGTCAGTATTTTTTAGAACGATTTCGACAAAGTTATTCTACTTCCATCGACTATAAACTTAATAAAAACCATACCCTTTTTGCCAAAGGGATTTATAACTGGCGAAAAGATTGGGAAAACCGTTACAGGCTTGAGTATAAAGACATCGAAGCTGACGGAGGTCAATATATTAGTGAAGTTAGGCGACAGCTCAAATTTGGGGTAAAAGACAATAAATACGCCCGTCTTGAAGATCAAAGAATGATGAGTTTTTCAATTGGTGGTGAACATTTCTTTCCAAAATTTAAAATGAACTGGATGGGTTCTTATTCTAAAGCAAATGAAGAACGTCCAAACGAAAGATATCTTACTTATAGAAAGAAAAATGTTCCTTTCAATATTGACCTGACGAATCCTGAAAAACCTGAAATCATCCTGTCCGACCCAACCGATGCTGAAATTTCAAACTTCTCTTTTAAAGAATTAACCGAAGAATATCAGTATACCGAAGATATCGACAAAAACTTCAGATTAAATTTTGAAATTCCGATGAGTCAAGGCACTAATGCCAGCAAAGCCGCAATAGGCGGAAACTACCGCGGTAAAGAAAAAATGCGCGATAATTGGCTCAAAGAATTTTCACCCATTGATGAAGATGGCTTTGATGCGCTCATTTTTGCCAATTTGTTTGATGCAACCAGGTCAAATTTTTTAGCAGGTGATTATCGTTTAGGCAAATTTGTGAAAAAAGAAATCAGTGACAAATTCGACCTGAACAATACAGCCATGTTTGAATCGGAGCAACTGATCAGTGAAGAAGCAGGAGATTTCAATGCAAAAGAGAATATTGCTGCCGCTTATGTAATGTTAACCCAGCAATTGGGGCACAAACTGACATTAATTGGAGGTTTACGAGTTGAAGCCACTCATTTGGAGTATCAGGGTAATGTTTATAACGAAAATGACAACACACTTACAAAAACGTCTATAAATAAAGATAATTACACCAACTATTTGCCTGCATTATTAATTAAGTATTCGCCAAACGCCAGCTCGAATTTGCGTTTTGGCTGGACAAACACCTTGGCCCGTCCAAATTATTTTGATTTGGTACCTTATGTTGAAATAGCTGAAGATAATGAAGAAATAAAATTTGGCAACCCTAACCTGGTTCCAACAACCTCGATGAATTTTGATTTGATGTACGAATATTTCTTTAAAAATATTGGATTGGCTTCAACAGGTATTTACTATAAAGATTTATCAGATGTGGTGGCCTATGAAAAAAAATCAGATTACAGCTATCAGGGAAATGTGTATGATAAATATCGCAAGCCAATGAATATTGGTAATGCAGAATTGTTTGGAATCGAATTAGCTTTCAGCCGACGACTTGATTTCCTTCCTTCATTTCTTAGCAAACTAAGTTTATACACCAATTATACCTATACAAAATCAAAAATTAAAAATATCATTTTTGAAGGGCGCCAGGGTGAGGATCTTCCATTGTCGGGATCTCCAAAAAACACATACAACCTCAGCCTTGCTTATGATACAAAAAAACTTGACATCAGGGTTTCGTTTAACCATTCCGATGCATTCCTAAATGTGAACGATGATGGAGGATTTGGCGAAGAGGCTTTTGACGATATTTATTATGATGCCGTAAACTATCTCGATATCAATGCTGATTATGAAATCAATCAGAACTGGTCGATTTATGGCAATGCGACTAACTTATTGAATACCCCCCTGCGTACTTATCAGGGAAATAAAAAATATACTTATCAAGCAGAATATTATGGCATTAAACTGAACATAGGCGTGAAGTTTAAGTTGTAGTTCGTTTCGTAGTAAGAGGAGGGTGTATTCGGGTTGATATCACTCTCCTCTTTTTTATCTTTAACTTTATAAACAATGAAACACCCATGCTTTGTTGAACACAAACACTATAATAATAAAATCAAGAACCTGGGTGTTCCCTGTCCGAATATTTTCGTTCAGGCGGGCATCATACCATTAAAAAACAATTTTACAATGATGAAAAACGAAATAAAATTCAAGGCAGTAATCATCCTGATAGGCACTTTAATATTATTCATTGCATGCCAAAATCAAATAGGTAATAACAACGAAGTTGTTGATAAAAAAAATACCGAGGCCCGAGAAGATTCAATTAAAATGGCAGAAGCGATTGCCATTCAAACTCAAATTGGCAATCCGGTACAAGCCATCATGGAAACTGACGCTGTTTACTCGGCAGTTGGAGAAGACGCGGCTGACGATCCTGCAATTTGGGTTAACCAAATAAATCCTGAAAAAAGTTTAATTATCGGAACCGATAAAAAAGCAGGTCTTTATGTTTTTAATTTAGAAGGAAAAGTTACGCAATTTCTGAGAGCCGGTGAGCTTAACAACGTCGACTTAAGGGATGGTTTTGTTCATATGGGAAAAACACAAGTACTCATCTCGGCAAGCAATAGATCGATAAATTCAATTTCAATTTTTCTGCTTAATCCTGAAACAGGATTGATTTCAAATAGTTTTCTGGATATTAAATCAAAGGTTGATGAAGTTTATGGATTGTGCATGTACAAAGATCCTACCAACAGATTCTACGTCTTCGTAAATGGAAAAAACGGGATCATTGAACAATATGAAATTATTTCTGAAAACAATTCAATCATATCTGAATATTGCAGGGGATTAAAAGTAAACAGCCAACCCGAAGGCATGGTAGCCAACGACCTTACTGCTGATTTATATATCGGGGTTGAACAAGAAGGCATCTTCAGGGCAGGTGCCAATCGCGATGCAAATGATCAATTAGAATTATTGCCTTTGAGTTCGGGTAACAACAACCAAAACATTACCTATGATATTGAAGGGCTGGCAATCTATCAAACGAGCGATGAATCATACTTGATCGCTTCTATTCAGGGAAATTTTTCTTATGCTATTTATGACATTAAAAATACAGATAGCATCAAGTACCTGACCAGTTTTACCATAAAAGAAGGGCTATTTGACGGGGTTGAAGAAACCGATGGCATTGAGGTGACAAGCTTCCCGATTAATAGTGATTATCCAAAAGGAATGCTGGTAGTTCAGGACGGATTTAACTTTGATGGAAAAACCGCGGTGAGCCAGAATTTCAAATATATTTCATGGGCCGATATTGAAAAGTATTTAAAATAAAATGAATAAGATATAAGACGTTAAACAAAAGAAAAAAAATCGCCTCTTTTCTTTTAACCGCAAAGCTCACCAAAAGAAAAGAAAAAACCCTTAGTGAATTCATCACTCACTTAGGGTTTTATTGTTTTATATTCTTCAAGCGAAAGAATGTTGAAATCTCGTTTTAATTGACAATCAGACCTCTCGCCTCGTTTCGACGATGCTCAACGGACGGCTCAATGTGATAAGTTTTAGAATATGTTGGCTTTTTGACAGCCTCATTCCTATCCCTAATTCACAAATTTACCAATTCACCAATATACCAATTCACTAATTGGCTAATTTGAAACATTTGCCTTACTTTTGCATTCCAAAAAATTCCATTTGAAAGATATTTTAGAAGAACTGAACGATGTACAGCGGGAGGCCGTGGAGGCCACGGAGGGAGCAGTGATGGTAATTGCCGGGGCCGGTTCGGGTAAAACACGTGTACTTACTTATAAAGTGGCCCATCTGTTAAATAAAGGTGTCGATCCGTTTAACGTGCTTGCCCTTACTTTTACCAATAAAGCTGCCCGCGAAATGAAGGAGCGTATCCTTAAACTCGTCGGGAGCAAGGAAGCCATGAATGTTTGGATGGGTACTTTTCACTCCATTTTTGCGCGTATTTTAAGAATAGAGGGCCATCGTTTGGGTTATCCTTCAAATTTTACCATTTACGATACGGATGATACCAAAAGACTGATCAAAGCAATTATCAAGGAACAAAACCTCGATGATAAAGCCTATCCTCCAAATTATGTTTTGGGCCGGATTTCAGGAGCCAAAACCAATTTGATTTCACCTGTTGATTATAATCAGAATTTTGAGATTAAGAATGCGGATAAATCGGCGGGCAAACCAATGATCGGCGACATTTATACCATCTATAATGCCCGTCTGAAAAGGGCAGATGCCATGGATTTCGACGATCTGCTTTTCAACACCAATGTTTTGTTTCGCGATTTTGAGGATGCTTTATACAAGTATCAGCAAAAGTTTAAATACATCCTGGTTGATGAGTACCAGGATACCAACTATTCGCAATACCTGATCATTAAAAAACTGGCTGCCAACAACGAAAATATTTGTGTGGTGGGCGATGATGCCCAAAGTATTTATGCGTTCAGGGGAGCAAATATTCAAAACATTTTAAATTTTAAAACAGATTATCCCGATCTTAAAGTTTTTAAGCTTGAACAAAACTACCGTTCCACCAAAATCATTGTAAAAGCAGCGAATAGCGTGATTGCATCTAACAAGGATCAGATCGAAAAAAAGGTTTGGACGGAAAACGATGAAGGCAAACAAATCAAATTGTTAAGGGCGTCGACCGATAGTGAAGAAGGCATTTTAGTTGCCAATGCAATTTTCGAAAGCAAAATGAACTTCCAGCTTCCGAACGAAGCCTTCGCGATTTTGTACCGCACCAATGCACAATCACGGGTAATGGAAGAAGCACTCAGGAAATCAAACATCCCCTATCGGATTTTCGGCGGTCTCTCATTTTATAAACGAAAAGAAATAAAAGATTTACTCGCTTATTTCCGTTTGGTGCTAAATCCGAACGACGAGGAAGCACTTGTCCGGATCATCAATTATCCGGCCAGGGGAATTGGAAATACCACGCTCGAAAAAATTACGGTCGCGTCAGGTGAATCAGGGAAAAGTTTGTGGAACATTGTTGAAAATGCCGCGGCTTACAACTTGTCTTTAAATTCAGGAACGCTAAGTAAATTGAATGATTTTGCGACCATGATCAAGAGTTTTGCGTTGCAACTTCGCACAAAGGATGCTTACGATCTTGCCAAATTGATTGCAAATTCATCCGGTATTTTTAAAGATTTGTTTCAGGATAAAAGTCCTGAAGGCGTAAGCCGTTATGAGAATATCGAAGAGCTTTTGAACGCCATCAAAGAGTTTACCGAAACAGAACTGACCGAAGAGCAAATCGAAGAGCGTGAAGGGAACATGACCCGAGGTTTGGACGAGTTTATGCAGGATGTAGCATTGCTTACCGATGCCGACACCAAGGATAAAGATGGCACCGATTATGTTTCGCTCATGACGATTCATGCAGCCAAAGGACTTGAGTTCCCTTATATTTTCATCGTTGGTTTGGAAGAAAATCTTTTCCCGTCAATCCAATCATTAAATACCAGAGCCGATCTGGAAGAAGAGCGTCGGCTTTTTTATGTTGCATTAACCCGTGCCGAGAAACAACTCTACCTCTCTTACTCGGAAAGCCGTTATAAATGGGGCAATTTAAGCATGTGCGAACCCAGTCGTTTTATTGAAGAAATTCCGGTCGAATTTATTGACTTGCCAAAACGAGCCACCATATTTGGAGCAAAAATCGGATTTGACGATGATATCCGGAAAAAGCAGGCGACTCAAACGCTAACAGGATCACAACAGAAGAATTTCAAGAAGATCAGCAGTATTTCAGCTACCTCATCCGAACAGCCCTTTGACCCATCGGTAATGGAGAAATTACAGGCAGGAATGGAAGTAGAGCATGCCAAATTTGGGAAGGGAAAAGTGATAGCCGTTGAAGGCGATGCCTCGAATAAAAAAGCGACCGTATTTTTTGCCGGAGTTGGACAAAAACAATTATTGCTCAAATTTGCAAAGCTGAAAATTCTCTGATTTCTAAAATAAGTCATACATTTGAAGCTACGTAAAGGATTTTAGATCAGCAATAAAATTTACAAAATATAAAATATTTCAAAATATTGTTTATCTTTGCATCAACTATTACCTGTGTGCACAACCAGAAACCCCAAATTATTAATATTGCCTTTATAAAAATTGAAATATCAATAAGCCTAATCGACTTTATAACTTAACATCATGATAGACTACAACACTACAAGAAACAAACTGGTTATTTCGGAATACGGAAGAAATACTCAGAAAATGATTGAATATATAGTAACAATTGAAGATCGCGAACAAAGAACGAATGCGTGCAATGTTATTATAAATGTAATGGCTCAGATGAATGCGCATGTAAAGGAAACGGTTGATTTTGAACAAAAATTATGGGATCATCTTCACATTATTTCAGGTTTCAGCTTAGATGTAGATTCACCTTATCCTGTACCTTCGAAGCAAGAAATTGAAGCCAGACCTGAAAGAATTCCTTATCAGGAAAACAATATAAAGTACAAACATTACGGGAAAAACACGGAAAATATTATTGAGAAAGCAATAGAACTTGAAGATGGCCCCGAAAAAGAAGCATTTATTCAAACCATTGCCAATCATTTAAAAAAATCATATTTAAACTGGAACCGTGATTCTGTAAATGATGAACTAATTATTCAGCATTTAGAAGTGCTGTCGGGTGGTAAATTAAAACTGCCCGAAAATTTCCGGCTCATAAGTACGGGTGATGTAGTTCCCCGTCCGGTTTCAAAAAAGAAAAAATTTGTTGGTCGCCGACCGGCAAAAGAATCATACTCAAACGGAGGTGGATTCAAACCAAAACACCGAACAAATCCAACCTAAAAACCCCTGCAAACTTTGAGCTCATTTGAAATCATAGGAGGTCAGAAATTACATGGGGAAATTACCCCGCAAGGCGCAAAAAATGAAGCCCTACAAATTATTTGCGCCACCCTGCTCACTCCTGAAAAAATCACGGTACATAATGTTCCCGACATCCGCGATGTAAATAAGCTGATTGAATTATTGGCATACATTGGTGTAGAAATTACCCGCCTTGCTGAAGGATCTTATTCATTTCAGGCTAAAAATATCGATCTTGAACTTTTAAAAACCGAAGAATACAAAATCAAAGCCGCCAGTTTACGTGGCTCGATCATGATCCTTGGTCCTTTGGTTGCGCGTTTTGGCAAAGCTTATATCCCGCAACCGGGAGGCGACAAAATAGGTCGTCGCCGACTTGATACCCATTTCTTCGGTTTACAAGCACTCGGTGCAAAATTTTCGTACGAGCCTAAAGAAAATTTTTACCGAATTGAAGCTGAAAGACTTCTGGGTACTTATATGTTATTAGACGAAGCTTCGGTTACAGGAACTGCAAATATTCTGATGGCAGCAACGCTGGCCCATGGTCAAACCACCATTTTTAATGCTGCTTGCGAACCCTACATTCTGCAACTAACAAAGATGCTCGTTAGAATGGGTGCTAAAATCAGTGGTGTCGGCTCCAATTTATTGGTAATTGATGGCGTTGAAAATTTGGGTGCATGCGAGCACCGCATGATGGCAGATATGATCGAGGTAGGAAGTTTCATTGGGCTTGCAGCCATGACGCAGTCGGAACTTACAATTAAAGATATTGACTACGAAGCCTTAGGTCTCATTCCTGAGATGTTCAGAAGAATGGGCATCAGAATTGAAAAAAGAGGGAATGATATTTATATCCCCGAACACAAAGAATACGAAATTGAAACTTTCATTGACGGGTCAATTATGACCATCGCTGATGCACCGTGGCCGGGGTTTACTCCCGATTTGATCAGTATCATGCTCGTGATTGCAATCCAGGCGAAAGGAAGTGTACTCATCCATCAAAAGATGTTTGAGAGCAGGTTGTTTTTTGTTGATAAACTCATTGACATGGGCGCACGGATCATTTTATGCGATCCACACCGCGCCACAGTAATTGGATTGAACCGTGAACATGCACTTCGGGGCATCTCCATGACCTCCCCTGATATCAGGGCCGGTGTTGCGCTTCTCATTGCAGCATTATCGGCTGAAGGAAAAAGTGAAATTCATAACATCGAACAAATTGATCGTGGTTATCAAAATATTGATCTCCGATTACAGAAACTGGGTGCTAAAATTCAACGTATTGATTAATCCCATGCAATTTTTGCCACAATTTCATAATCTGTTTTATCGATTCAAAATTTTATGACAATTTGTCCTAGTAACAGGCTTGGCAAATAAATTGCTATGCTTAAACACTAAACTATTCATTCAATATTCAATTATACATAGTAATGGTAACAGAATCAAATAATAATCGGGAAGATATTAATATAGAAAAGAAAGCTGAAGAAACTCAGGAAGAAGGCACGTTGCATGATGTTGATGGTGAAATTGAAGATTCGGCAGAGAAACACAAGAAAAAAAAATCCCGCAAAGAAAGAAAAGAGTCGGAAGAACTCGAAGAATTGAAGATTAAAAATGCTGAGTTGAACGATAAGTTTTTACGCTTGTTTTCAGAGTTTGACAATTTCCGTAAACGAACACTCAGGGAAAGAATTGAGTTAACAAAAACTGCTTCTACGGAAATTATCATCGCATTATTACCCGTGATGGATGATTTTGATCGTGCCTTTAAGGCCCTTGAGGATACCGATAACAAGGACAATTTTAAAGAAGGTATAATCTTGATTCACAATAAATTTAAAACTGCTTTAACAGCAAAAGGCTTACAGGTTATGAAATCAATAGGTGAAACTTTTGATACCGATTTCCATGAAGCAATTACAGAAATACCCGCCCCTGACAAGAGCATGAAGGGCAAAATTATTGATGAAGTTGAGAAAGGCTATTTGCTCGGCGACAAAGTAATCAGATACGCTAAAGTAGTAGTGGGTAGCTAATTTAAACTATTTTTACACCGCTTGTAATTCAAATTTGGATGTCGAAAAGAGATTATTACGAAATATTAGAAGTTTCAAAAGATGCTACTGAAGCTGAAATCAAAAAGGCTTACCGGCAGCAAGCTATAAAATACCATCCTGATAAAAATCAGGATGATCCTAAGGCCGAAGATAAATTCAAAGAAGCGGCAGAAGCTTACGAAGTATTAAGTAATCCGGATAAAAAAAGCAGATACGACCGATATGGACATGCCGGAGTAGGTGGCGCAGCCGGTAATGGTTATGGCGGTGGCATGAGCATGGATGATATCTTTAGCAATTTCGGGGATATTTTTGGATCGGCTTTTGGAGGTGGATTTAGTGGATTTGGCGGCAATACCCGAAGAAGAAGAGTAAATAAAGGATCCAACCTTCGGGTAAAAGTAAAACTCACACTTGAAGAAATCGCCAATGGCATTGAAAAAACCATCAAGGTTAACAAATATGTAAAATGTAATACTTGCTCAGGTTCAGGAGCAGAAGGTGGTGCATCACATTCTACATGTACAACTTGTGGAGGCAGTGGTCAGGTAACCCGGATTACAAATACATTTCTGGGACAAATGCAAACCTCCTCTACCTGTCCTCATTGCGGTGGCGAAGGTCAGGTTATAAAAAACATTTGTCATACCTGCGCCGGAAATGGCATTGTAAAAGGTGAT
The DNA here is from genome assembly GCA_018816945.1 of Bacteroidota bacterium. Classification (NCBI taxonomy): domain Bacteria; kingdom Pseudomonadati; phylum Bacteroidota; species Bacteroidota bacterium. Next base: position 14,777 of record JAHIVC010000008.1, read on the forward strand.
GATGTCATTAAAATTAATATTCCTGCAGGTGTTACCGAAGGCATGCAACTGTCGGTTAGTGGAAAAGGAAATGCCGGTGCCCGAAATGGGGTTCCCGGCGACATGATTATTTTAATTGAAGAAATCATACATCCTGAATTAATCAGGGACGGATCGAACATCATTTACGATAAATACATTAGTATTTCTGAAGCTGCACTAGGCACAAGCGTTGAAATTCCAACCATTAGCGGTAAAGCCAGAATAAAAATCACACCCGGCACCCAATCGGGAAGCATACTCCGATTAAAAGGAAAAGGCCTTCCAAATGTAAATTCATACGGAAAGGGAGACATGCTGATCAACATCAGTGTTTGGACACCCAAAGATTTGAGCAAAGAAGAAAAGAAGATCCTTGAATCTTTGTCAAATTCAGAAAACTTTATCCCAAAGCCAAGCAGTAAAGACAAAAGTTTCTTTATTCGAATGAAGGAATATTTTGAGGGATACTAAGTCGCTGATACAATTATGCCCTCAAGACTTTAGTATTACTGCTCTGGAAAGCACTTCCTAAAAAGTGTGTAAGTGTATATAGCAATGATAATAACTATTTGAAATTGAATTAATTCTTGATCTTGTTTTCAGTGTTCATTTTGTTACGAGTTCTAACTTTTTCAGAATGATTGATTTATTGAATGCTTCCAAATCCTTTTTGTCCATGATTTGCCCATGACCACCAATAATGATATCAATCTCATCATCTCGATTTTTGATCCAATCCATCACATAAACCCATCGTTGTGCGTCTTTTTCACTTACTTCATAAACAGATGGCCTTCCTCCCGGAAAAAAAAGATCGCCACTCATCAGTATTTTTGCTTCCGGGATATGGATAAAAATGTCACTATTTGAATGTGCTTTCCCGAAATAAATTAAATTGAAAGTAGCATCGCCCATAAAAATACTCAGGCTGTCAGTAAAAGTAACATTGGGATTTGTGATTACCTGACCGTCTAATAAATCATTATAGGCACTCTGATACCTTACTTTTTGACAGAAAACACTTTTCCATTCATCCGATCCGGGCTCACAGTTCTTAAGTTCAGAATCGTATTCTTCAACGATTTTAAGAAGACGGGGTTTGATTTTCTCAGGATCTTTCCACTGATTCGAAATTTCCGACAAACAGTTTTCATGGCCCACTATAATGGCATTGGAAAAAACCTGATTGCCCCCTATGTGATCGGGATGCGAATGAGTATTGATTAAATAGGCAAAATCATTTCTGTCAAACTCCCTTTCTATGACTTTCTTATATTTCTCTGTTAAGGAATTTGAAATTCCGGCATCCACCACAACGATTCCTTTTTGAGTAGCTATTGCCGTTATGGCATCGTATCCCATTGTTATAATCAAAACATTTTCACTTATTTTATGAACTTTGATAAAATCCTCTATTTCGCTAACCATTGAATCATTCTGATCTGCATCCCTGAAAGACAAAACCAAAAAGAACGAAATAGAGAAGAGTGTTAAAATGATTGACCTATAAGTGAGATTTCTTATTTTCATTTTACTTATGTTTATAATTATTCTTTGGGTCTTATTCTTTCATCTATTTTTAAGGTTGAAAAAAAACTTTAATTATCTATCCCTGATACAACGGACAGAAAAACCAAAGGTTTTGTCATGGGTATAGCGCATCATTTGATCAAATGCGTAGATCAAGCTCCGATAAATGGCTTTACCATCATTTATTGTATCTTCATCACTGGTCCACCAAAAGCCATTAAATCCCATGATAAAAAAACGTCCGTCTCCACTAAGGCGCTCCCCGCCAGGAAGTGCCTTAAACCCAAAACGATCCAGTCCATTTACGTCCCTGTCCCATCCCGAACTAGCTTTTACAGCAAGTGCAACATCGAATCCCCGCAGCCCCGTTTTATTCCAAATTTCATCACCAATTGCATATTCATTATCGACATAACCTTCCAGGTATTTCCATTCTTCATCTGAGGGTACCCGCCAGCCATCAGGACACAATTTGGCTGTGTTTACAGCATACCAATTATAAAGTGCTCCGTATATCGCCACATTATATTCATCATTATTGTACCAACAGTAGGCTCCGCTGTTTAATTTAGTCCAGTTAATGTTTCCAGTAATATTGGGTATTTTGATTCCGTTATTATAAGTAGTGGTTTTCAGGTCTTCGGCCATCCATTCGTACTTTCCAATAGTAATAGTATGATAAACATTGCCATCAATGTCTGTAACAATGTTTTTTCCAGGTTTCTGAGCCTTAAGTGAAAACACGCTTAAGAAAAGATAAAAAAGTATATAAAATTTACTCATTCCAATTGTTCAATTATTTTAGGCGATACCCAATATATTGTTCCGTCACCATTTTCAGGTGAATTTAGTAAACTTAATATTTCAATAAAATTTTTATTTTTTAGAGATATTTCAATTGGTCTGAAACTCACAAAGAAAAGTTGTTTCTGATCTGGGGACAATGTTGGAATGGCATCTCCATAAAGAGAATTAATCTTTTCTCCCGCATTTATAGCATCTATCCAATTTCCAGATGAGTCTTTTGTAGAGTAATAAATATCCATACTTCCAAAACTTTTAGGTCGATCGGACGAAAACCAAAGAACCGATTCATCTGGAGAAACCCAGGGACCAATTTCAGGATATATTGAATTTATTGCTTCACTTAGCTTTTCAGGTTGGGTATAATTTCCATAAATCAAGAGAGACAGGTATATATCTATACCCGCTTCATCGTGATCTTGAAAGTATAAATTGCCATTTGCAGATATTGAGGGATTGTATTCATTTGTTTCATCATTTACAGGAAATGGCAATGGTTCAGGAGTACTCCATCCATTGGCGTTTTTATATACCTTCCAGATGTTGAAGTCACCAACTTCAGCTGTATCGCCTGGTAAAGGACGATTAGAGCAGAAGAGCAGATATTTCCCGTCGGGCGTTGGAGATGGTGCAAAATCAGAATAATATCCCGAAAAAGTTGCTACTTCTGGCTTCGACCATTGCATGTTATCTCTTTTCCTTGATATAATTATGTGTTGTTTTCGGTATTTGTCAGCAACAACATAAAATAGCTCCGAGTAGTCGGGCATAAATGTAAGGTGGTGCTCATGGTTTCCGAAAGAGATTATTCCGGGGGCGAAAACCTCAGGAAGAGTATCATTAGGTTTTTGTCCAAAATAGAAATCAATTTCATTTGGATTATTACCGTGTGGAGTGCAGCTTAATAGCATAAAGACTAATGCGGCACATTCTAATTTATAAAACTTAAAAAACATAACTAATTAATTTACAGGTATATTTGATAATATTAATCGCATTGTTTCAAAGCTTACAGAATTGCAAATATCATTAATAACATTAGTGTAGTGTGGATCGTGGCTCATTATGCCATCTCTTATAAGGAAGGTGTTATAACCTCTGTCCACACCCCCAAAGTAAGTTGCAAGAACGCAGGCAGTGGCACTTAATCCACAGAGATAAATGGTATTGCAGTTAATCTCTTTCAGTATTTTATCCAGATCGGTTTTGGTGAATGCACTTGGATAATGCTTGTGAACCATTATATCCGAATCCTTTATTATTACCGAACTTGGATACTTAAACCCTTCTGAGCTTTCTGCTGGACTCCAGTTCAAATCACTGTGATAAACCCGGATAATGGGCAGGTTATGTTGCCGAAAGGTCCAGATCGATCCGTTGATTACCTGGAAAGCATACTTTTTCTCCTGCTCCGACATCTTGGGAATATACTCATTCTGAATATCAATAATTATCAGGGCAGGTTTCATTTTATTGGCAGGGCCCGAATTCTGGGCATTAACAAAGTATGATAAACCTACTAGAACTAGTAAAATTATTTTCTTCATATTGCAATGTTTAAAGCTTTTTCTGAAGTGAAATTAAATTATTCTTGTTTACAAATCCCAATGGCATAATCCAGCCAAATTCGTTCAATATAGTTATAGGTGGAAGCCCTCAGTGATTCAAGTGCTTGTAATCTGATTTCATTTGCAGGTAAATTCAAAGGTTCTTTAGATAATATAATCTCAGTTATATGCAGCACTTTAACATATTCTTTATCTTCCAATAGTTGTTTTGCCCTATTTACAAGTGGTTCAATTCCTGCTAATTCAATTAAATCGGGAAAAATGCTTGCTACTGGTTTTGTGTACATCGTAGCTGGATTCTCATCAAACCAGCCAACATACTCCTGGTAAATACCACGTATAGTCCATTCAACCTTCCCGGAAAAAGGTGCAAATCCATATTCCTGTGGCACATTAATGGTTTGCATCAAGGTGTATACATCTTGACCCTCATTAATTCCCTTTACGGTCTCACTATAAACATATTTTAATCCATCTCGGAAATTTCCAACAGTACTTTTGATTGCCTCATTAGTTTCAATTGATATACCGTGTCCCATCAGAAATAGTTCGGGTTGAAATGAAAGTGCTGTATCAAGAGCATGAAGATATCCTTTAATGGGCCGTATCATTGTTCCTCGGAATGTGGAGTTGTTTATAAAGTATTCGTAGTAGTTGTCACCGACCAATACAGCAGATAGTTCAGGTATCCAAATTGTTGTATGATCGGGTGTTTCGCCCGGAGTATGGATCATATTGAAATGTATTCCACCAAGTTCGTAAGTATAACTGTCAGCAAAAAAGATGGTTGGTTCGTTTCTCGAATCGGGTTTGATTACAATTTCGGTTGGTATGGGTTTACGCGACCAGATAGCATTTCTTCTGGCAAAAAATGGTGCAAATTCCGTTTGATATTCGAAGTACTTTGTGTACTCACGTTGGGCAATTACAGGAATATCTTTTCCATCCCTCCAAACTGCTATATCATCGGAATGATCCTGATGAGCGTGAGTAAGCAAAATTGCTTTTAAGGGATTCTTTTCTAAAACCTTTTTGTAGAATTCGGGTGCTATAGATGCTCCGGCTGGATCGATAAGTACGCTACCCTCACTGGTTGCGATAAGATATGAGTTGCTAGAACCCTCAATTCTGTATAGATTTTCAGTTAGCTGTAAATAGTCAAGATATGTATCAAACAGCCAACTTTTTAGAGGTTCATTAATGCTTATTTTATTCATCCATGTTGGAATTCGGCTCCAGGCATAATCGAAGATTACAACACTTAACTCGTTTAAGGATGATACCTTTTTGCTATCAGGCAATTGATCGTGCTGATTAAACGGGTAACTGCTGGTAATTGGTATTGGTTTTATTTTATTGCTTTTAATCCGTGATGCAACGACCCCGCTTAGCACAGCCTGATGTAGGAACAATCGCCGCTGAAATGTTGTACAGGTATTTTTCTGATAGTTTTCGTCTTTTAGAAGCGTTGACAGTTGGGCAGCCCAATCCTTACACAATCCCAATTTTGGATTAACCGAGTAAACCTCGCAGTTATAGTAGGGCTGGATTTTAACACCATCCACAGCCGTTTCGATAGTCTGGATAGTTTTGTAGTTCAGCTTATTTGCTTTGTAAATTGGAGTCCAGTAATCGTTTGGTTCAACATCTGGTGCTAGGCCAATATTATTAACCAATGAAACTGGCCGCACAGCCACATCAAATTCTCCATTCAAATCAAAGGATTCCAGTGAACTCAGAACTATTACTCCCGGATCAAGCCATATCAGCGACCGGACTTCTTTTCTCACTAATTGTTCAACCTGTGAAGCAGCAAAAGCCTTAATAGCCAGGGGATAATCTAAAATCGATTTTTCAATATCAAGTTTTAGCAATTCAACATTGCTTCCTTTTAGAGAGTTATCGTTAATCCTGTCAAAATCAGTTAGCAGCACGTAAATCTTACAGTTTTTATACTCGCCCGCATTATCGCGTATGCTCTTAATCATTGCCTTTACTGACCGTTCCTGCTCACGATCTGAAACGTAGGTCATTATAGCTACTTTATCAGAGGTGTTATCTGCAAGGATTTTGCTGATGCTCAATAGGGTGAACAAAATTACAGAGATAGCAGAAATTAAATTTTTCATTTTTGTTTTTTTTAAATTACCTGGAACGAGTATTATTTTTTGTAACTATTTCTATTAAAGCCTTTTGATATTGATAAGGTTCCTCGATATTTGGCCAATGACCGGAGTTATCAAACCATATAATCTCTTTATAGGGAGCATCTATTTTGGCAAAATATTCTTCAACCAATTCAAATGGACACCCATGGTCGTACTTTCCCAAAAAGAAGTATATCGGAATTTGATACCTTAGAAATGTATTTGAAAAATCTACCTTCATTACATCGGGCCAAAGTAAATTTTGAATCTTCATGAAGGATTCCATAAAAGATTTTTTATCCTCACTGGAATAGTCTGGTGATGCCATCATAATTTTTATTATGTCTCCATAGGTAATACTCTTAAATGCTCCTCCGAATTTTGATAGGATAGCCCTTTGAGTTTTTATTTGGTCATAGTTATTGTATGGAGGTGGTCCAAGACTTTTTAGCTGTTCTAAAGCGGTTGTATCATTAGCATCTATAGCCCTGTTTAATGCATAATTGTAGGATGCGACCTCCCCTTCTGCCATGCTGATTACCTGCCCCATACCTATATAGGCATAGAAATCTTCATGATACTTCTGAATGAGGTTAATTCCCAGGATGCTTCCCCAGGAATGTCCAATCAGATAAATTTTTTGCTTACCAAATCTGACTTTCAGATATTCAATTAGTTCTTTGGCATCAATAAGAATTTGATCCATATTTATGGATTCCAGCGGTAATTCAGGGCAGGCAGATTTTCCACACCCCCTCTGGTCCCAGTTAACCACAATAAAATGTTTTTCAATTTCTTTTGAATCATAATAGGCAAATGGTGATTCAGGGAATCCGGGGCCACCGTGAAGAAAAAGAAGAATCGGATTTGAACTATCTGTTCCTCTGGCCATTATCCATTGGCTTGTACCACCTAATTCAATATACTCAGATACCTTTACTATCTTCTCATTACTCGGGCCAATACTGAAAACAGTAATGAGCAAAAAATATAAAATCACAATTAGTTTCTTCATTTCTCTTATTTAATGATTATCATTTTGGTTTCAATTTTTCGATAATTTTTGCATCCACCCAATAAATCGTCCCATAACCATTTTGGGGGCTCTTCAACATTTCAATCAATTCACTATAATTCTTGCCCTTGTACATTTCATTAGGATGATTTCTATTTGAAGTAAAGAAAAGATACTTGCCATCAATAGAAACACGCGGACCAATTTCTAAAAATTCAGAGTTTATCCTTTCACCCAGGTTTATTGGAGCGCCCCAGGTACCATCATCATTGTTAAAAGACACATAAATATCATTTCCCCCAAAACCTTCTGGTAAATTTGCCTGAAATAACAGATAGCTTTCATCGGGGGCAATAAAAGAAGATCCTATACTTACATCGGTTTGTAAATCAATTCTAATTTTTTCTCTTGGGTAATAGATACCATTTATTAATTTTGAACAATAGATAAATGATTTGTTATTTTCATTGGTAACATCAAAATAAAGATTTCCATTTGAAGCAACTGATGGAGCAAATTCACCAAAAGTACTATTAATTGTTTCAGGCATTTTAATTGGATCTGTCCATCCATTTTCAACTCTTTCAATATACCAAATATCTAATCCTGAACCATCCTTTACAATTTCCGGATTATCTTTATTCGAAGCAAAATAAACCCTTTTTCCATCGGGTGAGAATGAAGGACTCCCATTATTACAATCCCATGCAAAAGGTACTAATTCCGGTTCAAACCATTTGCCATTATTGCTCCTGATATGTACCAATATTCGATGAGTATATCTATTGGCACATGTAACATAAAAAACGTCGTCACCCTCAGGAGAAAAAGTTATTCTTAACTCATGAAATCCGAATGAGATAATGCCCGGTGCAAAAATCTCAGGGGTCAATCCGGGTGGTTTTTGGCCAAGATAAGGTCCTATCAATTTGGGAATATCGGACTGCTGTGCGCTTACTGTAATTGAAACAAATACAATTAAACAAAAAGTAAAAAGTAGTTTTTTCATTTTATTCTCATTTTTAGATATTTACTTTTCAATATTAAATGCTTGTTTACGAAGGTCTTCGATGATGTTAGCATCTACCCAGTAAATATCGCCATTCCCTGTTCGCGTACTTGTAAAAAAGAAATAATTTCCATCAGGTGATAGCATCGGGCAATAATCTGATTCTGCTGAGTTTATTGGACTTCCCATATTCTTTAAATCCGACCAGGTTCCATCGGTTTGCTTAAAAGAGATATAAAGGTCTCCATCACCAAAACTGTCGGATCTTCCAACAATATTTACAATCATGTATGATTCATCTGGGGCAATCAGCACATCGCCCTCACCATATTCCGAATTAATTTCCTTTCCTAAATGTTTTGGTTCGGTATATTTCCCATCAATGAATTCCGAATAGTATATATCCCTGTCGCCAAACGAATCATCACGGATTCCCTGGAAATACATAGTTCCTTTATCAGAAACAGTAACATAAAGCGAACGCTTCATATTATTAACCGGAGTGTCGAAGTATTTGGGTTTGCTCCATCTACCTTTTATTCGATCAACATACCATATTTTAAAATCGCTTCTTGCACCATTTACAGGCCGTATTGAACCGAAATACATTCTATTGCCATCTTTTGTTATAAACATATCAACATCGGAATACTCCCCGGAGAATGAAACTTTTTGTGGTTCTGTCCAACCTTCTGCAGTTTGTTTTGAATAGTACATTCTATACCCTTTCCCCGGGGTTGAAATGGAAAAGTAAAATTCTTTACCATCAGGAGTAAAAGCGGAATTAAGTTCTCTTGCCCCGGTAGAGATAAATCCCGGAGTAAAAATCTCAGGGATCATTCCGGGTGGTTTCTGGCCAAACCAGGGCCCTTTAAGAACTGTTTTGCTCTCCTGACCCAACAAACTTATTGAAAGCACGACTATTAAAATAAGAGATAGTAATGCTGCTTTTTCATTAAATACTTTTTCAAAACCTTTCATGCCGTTGATGTGTTGTTTCTAATAGGTAATTATTTCATTGCCAATTAGTCTGATCGGAGGATAACCGGCCATAGGGTAAGAGTAGTGTGTCTGAACCATTTTCCATTTGTTTTCCTTCTTTACAAGGACCATTGATATCCGGACCGGCCACACGAATGTTTCACCCAATTCGGTTTGTTTTAAAACCATACCGGCATCCCAGATGGCAGTGAAAAGTTTCTGTTCTACGGATTTTGTTGTATCATTGCTAAGGCTTGCCAATCGTTGGACACACCTTTCCATATTTGCTTTATTGCTTCTTCCGTAACCATTCTCAATACTTTTAGTTACCGTAGCAAACATGGCAACAATGGCAACATCATCTGAAACAATCTGAATATCTGCATTTTCAATATCAGCATTTAACACACCCCAACGATTCCAGTCGTTGGCAAATAATATTTCGGCCCATTTTAATCCCTTTTGCCATTCACCTGTATTAGGATATACTCCATTTGTTCCGATAATCTGCACATCATCACTCATCAACTGGTAAACCCACTCTTTAACCTTTGCTGTATCCCTTAGATTATATCCATCCTGAAATTCCTTAAGAAAATCAAAAATTTCAGACTTTTCAGGTTGTGACAATACCATAGAAGGTAATGTTAAAAGAAGAAGTAGACACGTAATTAAATTTTTCATCCTTTATTATTTTAGATGTTCTGGTTTTGAATCTTCAATAATTTTTACATCCACCCAGTAAATATCCCTGTTCCCGGTTCGGGTGCTGGTAAAGAAAAAGTATTTTCCATCAGGCGTAACATAGGGCCGGTTATCGGATTTTTCTGAATTAATTTCATTACCCAGATGTTTTGGTTTTCCCCAGGTACCATCTTTTTGCCTGTAGGTTATGTAAAGATCATCTTCACCCAAACCTCCTGGCATCATTGAGCAAAAAATCATATAACTCTCATCGGGCGCGATATAGGGATCCCATTCATGATGTTCAGTATTCAGATTATCTCCCAAATTGACTGGTTCTTCATATTGTCCGTTGACGAATTTGGACAGATAGAGATCAGATTGCCCAAAACCGCCGGGTTTTCTGCTAAAAAAGTAGAGGTTCTTATTGGCTGCCAGCGAAGGATAGCTGTCGTGGTATTTTGTATTTATCGGCTTGCCAATTTGTTTAGGTTCAGTCCAACCAGTTTCAGTTTTTTCCATTATCCAGATATTGCCACCTTCGCCCTCTGAACCAATTTCTTCGATAAGGATATTTGACGCAAAAATTAATGTCTTACCATCCGGGGCAATGGTGAAATCACCAATCTGGTATTTTTCAGCATAAGGTATCAGTTCCGGTTTCGTCCAGATACCATTAACCTGATGGGTAATGTAGAGATATGAATTCCGATTTATCCATCGCTGGAAGATAAAAAACTCCATATTATTTCCCCATCCGGAGCATCCTTCGCTTATGTCGGTACAAATAATGCCCGGAGCAAAAACTTCAGGGGTTGTTCCTGGAGGTTTCTGTCCGAGATATTCCCCTTTAAGCATTGGGAATGTGTTTTTTTGGGCACAAAGCACAATTGGTAATGAAACAATTATGCAAAGCAATACAATTTGCCTTTTCATTTTTAGTGCCTATGAGAAGTTTTACTTACAATGCGCCAACCTTCCTTGAATTTTAACAAACTGAAATAGTCGGTAAACACCAGTTTTTTATCCCGGTAAAGCTCAATTTTGGCTACGGCAGCATTTCCTGTAATATCCACCATTAAAAATTTTGCTTCGGATTTTACATTTGGGACTGTTCCGTTCTCCTTTGCTTTGCGGACCCCTTCACGCCAGGTTGCAATTGGTGTTTTGGAAATTTTCGAGCTGTCTGTACCAATGGCAATATACTCGAAATCAGGATGAAATCCTTTATCGATATCATCAAGAGAAGTGAAGTTTTTCAGGCCATCAACATAGGCACTCTGGATTACCTTCTTTACCAAATCTTCTTCGGTTTGGGCATTGAGAATCACAACCTGTAATGACAGGATTAAAAGTAAAAATAAAGTTTTCATAATTTTAGTTTTAATTGTTAATACAAATGATATAATTATTAGAATATTAAGATATTATAACAAAAAGCAATCTTTCAGTTTTTAGAGAAGAAATCGACAATATTTTTTCCCATTATTCCATTAATTGTTTCCCTGGAATATCCAATTTCTTCCAGTTTTTGAGCTATTCTGATGAATGATTCAATAGTTGATAATTCTTTTGGAGCATTGGCCCCTGAACCTCCAAAATCGGAGCCCAGGCCAATGCATTTTTCTCCATATTTGGTTTTTAAATAATCAATATGCTTAATCAATGCATCAATGCCATTCTGAGAACTGTTTCCTGACAGGTACTCCTTATCAAATGTAAGCAGTACCATTCCTCCCTTTTTAGTTAATTCAGAAATAACTCTATCCGATAAATTCCTGTTGGAAGTAACAATTGCTTTGCAGTTTGAATGCGATGCAAAAACAGGCTTTGCAGATGTTTTGATAACTTCAATTTGCAGAAATTCTGACAAGTGGCTTATATCAATAGCAATATCAAGTTCGTTTAGTCGTTTTACAAGGTTGATACCCATCTTATTCAGGTTTTTTTCATCATCAGAGATAATATCTTTTCGGTTATTTACAAGGGTAGTTGATCTTATACCCAACTGTTTTAGATCATCCAGCATTGCTGTTGAACCATTAAACAATCCATCGAAGTACTCAACTGAAGGAAGTATCTGTACAGTAGTGAATATTTTGTCGTTGGGATTATTAGAGAAACTATTCACAAAACTGATTTCAATACCTTTAGCTTTTGCATAGCTATGGACAAACTCTATATCTCTTTTAATCTGGTTGATAAGCTTATCAGAGTTTGTTTTATTTAGCGGGAATGCAAGAATAACCCCATTAACACCTGTTTTTGATAATTCCGATAATTCTGATTGAACAGGATCTGATCCATTTCTTGGAACCAGATCGTGAGTATGGCCATCGATGATAAAATATGGAAGGACTATATTGGCTTGATCCAATTTCAGGGTATCTGTTTTCTCGGTTTGAATCCCTAAAGTCAGCAATACTAGGCAAGTAATTATAAAACAAAGAATGATCCTCATGGTATGAGCAAAGATTATTTTTGATACTGCCTGCGAAGTTCTTCTATAAGTTTGGCATCAACCCAATAAATATCTTCAAGCTCATTGCCAGGTTTTTTCGTCCATTCCATTTTTTCTTTGAAATTTAATGGTCTCTCTGAGTACCTTTTATACGAAATTCTTCTTTTTGAGCAGAAGAAAAGATATTTTCCATCGCGGCTAACATAAGGGTGAATCTCGTGAGCATAAGAATTAATTTCTTTTCCCATATTTACAGCCATTCCCCATGAACCATCACTGTTTTTAAAACTGATATATAGATCGTTTTCGCCCTGTCCGCCAGGGCGGATGGATGAAAAGATAATGTAGTTCTCATCAGGTGCAATAAAAGGGTCCATATCATAAAATTCGGTATTGATATTTGCTCCAAGATTCTCGGGAGTTTGATACTTGTCATTTATGAGTCTTGAAACATAGATATCTCCTTTACCAAAGCCACCCGGGTAGTTGGATGAATAGAAATAAATATTCCCATTTGCAGCTACAGATGGACAATCCGCAGAGTATTCATCCGAAGCCAAAGGATATGGCAGCCTTAAAGGCTTTCCCCACTCACCATTTATTCTATCAACTTTAAATAAATCCCAGTTTCCTTTTGGATTGCCTGATCCGCTTGCAGGAATTCCAGCACAGAAATACATTGTATTCCCATCCGGTGAAAGCTGGCATTCGGAACTGTACATACCTGAAAAAGGGGCAACTTCGGGAGATGACCATACACCCTTCTCCTCTTTCATAAACAGTATAACACTATGGGGTTGACCTCCCATAGTATAATATACTTCCTTACCATCAGGTGTGAATGATATGCAAATATCTGGGTTTGATGTTGAAACAATTCCGGGAGCAAAAATTTGAGGTAATGTTCCAGAATGTTTCTGCCCTAAATATGGCCCAGAAAGTTTTGAGAAATCTTTTTCTTGTGCGCTTGCGGTTATTGTCACAATAACTAAAAAGCATAATGCAGATAGTAGTATTTTCATTTTGTTCTCTTTTTAGATGTTTATTTGTTATCTTTTAACGCTTCTTTGCGGAGGTCTTCAATAAATGAGGCATCTACCCAATAATAATTCCTAATCCCACTATTGGTTTTATCATTTCTGTCACTAACAAAAAAAAGGTATTTTCCGTCGTCTGACACGAACGCCCTTCTTTCATCAAGATCCGTATTTGTTTTTTCGCCTAGATTAACAGGTTTCAACCATTTATCATCATTGCCTCGGAACGAAATAAATAAGTCGCTTTTGCCGGAAGAATTGCTCTCTATTTCTGAATCAAAAATAATATAGCTCTCATCTGGCGCAATATAAGGATGATTGCCGCTGTTGATATTTATATATCCAGCCAACCTTTCGGGTGCCGAGTAATGACCGTTATCATTTTTACTCATATAAATGTAACTTTTATTATCCTTTTCAAATGATGCAAAAAAGAGGTTCCCGTTTGCGGCGGAAGAAGGATAAACAGCCGCAACTCCATTCATCCCGTTTCCAAAAATTATTTCTTTTGGAGCACTCCATCCAGATTCTGTTCTTTCACTCTGCCACATTGCTGAACGGGGTATTTTATATTCCTTTGTTTCGGCGCCCGTTGAATTTAGGATTAATCTTTTTCCATCTTTTGTGAAAGAAGGGTATCTGAATATTATATTTTGTGAGGATAAAAACTCTTCAGGCTTGCTCCAAATCCCATCACGTGCTTTTAAATAATAGTTATAAATTCCTTTTTTTGCAGTTGATGTACTTCCCCGCAAAGGAGAAAGAGTATAAAGGAATTCCTTTCCGTCTGGCGAGAAAGAGCAACTTACACAGTTAAAACCTTCCTGCTCCAAAAAGGGGGCAAATATTTCGGGCACCTTCCCTGGCGGTTTCTGGCCAAGATAAGGACCAGAAAGTTTTGGGAAACCTTTTGCATCACTCTGTGCGCTTGATACGCTATTTACGAATAACAGTAAAATGGGTAGCGCGAAAATATATTTCATAATTGATTATTTTTTATTGTTTCAGCGGAACTTTCATAACAACTACTCCTTTCGGGTTATCACTACTTCCTCCGTCATGAATAATGTAATAGAAATAATCATCTATAATTACTCCGGTTGTGGGTGATATAAATTCCGGTGTATCTCTCTCAAATATTTCGCAAGACTCGATATGGGTTGCGTCCTCGTTAAGAGAAAATTTACTGATCTGATTCAGCCCTATTTGTAACGCGTAAAGTTTGTTGTCTTCAAAATATAAACCGTCGATTCCGTAAGGATAAAAATCCGGTTCATGAGATAAAAGAGAGAATGATTTAGTTTTAATATCTATTTTATATATCCCTATTTTGTAATCTGCCAAATAGATCACCCGTCCATCTTCAGATAAGGTAATTCCATTGGGGGCTACAATTAAATCACTTTTCAAGAACAATTCCAGTTTATCCGAAGAATGGGGAATCACAAAGACTTCACCATCTGATGGATTAGAGATAAAAACATCACCATCGGGATGAATGACAAGATCGTTAAATGTATTTTTTATTTCATTTTGTGGAAATGAATATTTATTAATCAGCACACCTGATGAAAGATCATATTTGAATATTTCATTCTTGTTCTCCGAATATGAACAAGCCCATAAAGTACGGCGAGCAGCGTCTACATGAATTCCAAGCACCTCACATAATCCGTCCTGACCTTCGCTTGTAAAATTAATAATGTTCCCAGAATAATCGACTTTGACTATTTTGTGTTTATTCATGCTTCCCAAATAAAACATCTTTTCGACTGGATCATACGTAATCCCTTCGGTTACCAGTTTCTTATCGGACAAAGTAAAAGCAACTTGGCTTTTATGTATTGGTTTCTCCGCCTTTTGTAGAGTTTTGATTATTTCATCAAACTTATTTGTTGTGTGGATTTTACAAAATGCGGTATCATTTAAATGATGGATCTTATTAAATCGCAATTTAGTAGTATAGCCAAGTTTTGTAGCCTTCTGTAAATACTCCAAAGCAAGATCATCATTCCCCAATAGTGCGTTTAGTCGAGCTGACAGATAATTTATTACCGGATGATTGGGAACAACTTTTAGCACCTCGTTGCAAAAGTACAACGAGGATTTACATTCCTCTACGGTAATTGCGTTATATGCTTTTTTTTCATTTTCCCGATAATTACAATCAATCTGTCCAATTGCAGGCAAACAGGAAATCAGAATTATTCCTATTATCAGAACAAAGCTTTGTAACTTAAAATGTTTTTTCATTTTTGTTCCGTTTTGTATTTTTGTTATTTTTTTAATTTCCTTGCAACTCCGTCTTCTTCAACTCTTCAATGATTTTTGCATCCACCCAGTATACATCACTCCAACCGTTTCCCGGATTATTATAAATATTCAAGGTCTCTTGAAAAGTCAAATCGGTTTCTTCTTCAAGTCTTTCATTTATCTTATCCGAAACAAAAAAAAGATATTTACCATCCGGTGAAATAGAAGGGTATCTCTCGTTAAATTTTTCATTGATATTCGATCCCAAATTTATAGCTGCCGTCCAGTTATTATTCTCATCTTTAAATGACACATATATATCTCCGTTTCCATACCCCCCTTCGCGAGTTGAAGACCAAAGCAAGTAACTTTCATCTCTTGCAATAAATGGAGTCCAATCGACTGCTTCAGAATTGATGGGTGCAGGCAATGCTTCGGGCTTCATATATTTTCCATCAAGAAACTTGGATCTAAATATGCCGTAATTATTTTTGACTCCTTCTAGATATCCCATGTAATAAAGTGTTAAGTCTTCCGTTACTGTGGGTTGATATTCAAAGTTATTGGAAGAAATCGGGTCTCCGATGTTCACAGGATCCAACCAGTCCGATGATGTTTTTTCTGTGATCCATATATCATTATCTATAATATCTTCACCATCAATTGTTATTCTTTTTGCAGCACTAAAAAAAGCTTTTTCACCATCATAAGAAAAAAAAGCTTCACTGCACTCAAGTCCTATTGCAAATGAAGGAAATTCAGGAATGGACCAACAGCCATTTTCTTCTTTTGAATAAAGGATACGTTTTGGATAGCGATAAATATAATTGCCTTGTGGGTACGAAAGCCAAAAAACTTCTTTCCCGCTTGGGGAAAATGAAGGTGCACTGTGTTCATGATACATGGTTGAAACAATCCCCGGTGCAAAAATTTCGGGTATCATTCCCGGCGGTTTTTGGCCAAAATACGGCCCGGTAAGTCCCGAAAGCTTTCGATATGGGAAATCAGTTTGTTGTGCGTTGATGGTTATTGCCGCCACCAGAAGCAAATAAGCGATAAGAATTGTTTTTTTCATCTTAATTTCGTCTGATTATTTTAATATTATTTATCATCTTTCAATGCTTCTTTGCGGAGGTCGTCGATTATTTTTGTATCCACCCAGTAAATATCACCTCTGCCATTTCCGGGCAATCTTGAAATTTTCATAATTTCCGAATAAGTAAGTTGATTTTCGTAAAAATAACTATCAATGTTTCGTGGGCCGGTTCTAAATCTATTGCTTGTAAAAAAAAGGTATTTTCCATCATAGCTAATTTGAGGAAATTGTTCTTGATGATTTGTATTTATCGTTTCCCCAAGATTTATCGCTTTACTCCAACTGCCATCTTCCATTTTAAATACGACATATAAATCATTGTTTTCTTCACCATCTTTTTTATAAGCTGCTAAAATAAGATAGCTTTCATCCGGTGAAATAAACGGGCACCATTCATTATAATTATCCCCAAGAAAATTCCCACAAGTCTTTGCCTTTAAATAATTTCCATTCATAAATTCAGCCAAATAAAGTGAATGTCCTCTTTCCGAATTAATAACTGTAAAATAGATATTCCCGTTTTTTGCTACCGACAAGGTCATTTCTTTCTCATTTGTATTTACATTATATCCTAAATGCTGCGGTTTGCCCCATTCCCCTTTTTCTTTTTCAACACACCAAATATCCATCTGCCCTGGCTTTTCACCTTCATTAATCGGTCTTGTCGAATAAAAATATAATTTAGAACCGTCATGAGCAAATACTGGTCCGCCGTCCCTGTAACATCCTGAAAAAGGTGCAACTTCAGGTTCAGACCATTTACCTTTTTCGAACTTTCGTCGCATAATCACTTCTGTCGTTACACCCGGATAAAATACCGAATAAAACACTTCGGTCCCATCTGGTGCAAAAGCCGGAGAACTGTGTTCGTGAGCTATAGTTGAAATTATTCCCGGTGCAAAAATTTCAGGAGTCATTCCCGGTGGTTTCTGGCCAAGGTATGAATCTCTCATTTCTGAAAATTGCTTCGTGTTATCTGAGTTTCGCTCAAGCTGAAAAACCAGGCTTTGGTAAATCATATTGATCCATTCATTAAGCGAAAAAAAGCCGTTGCTGTATTTTTCCCACCTATTCAAAAGACCTGCTTGCTGTATATCTTTAACACTCATTCCTTTGTTCATGGCATCATGAACAAGATTTAACGATGATCGTATCATCTTTTCATATGCTTTTACATCCTCTATTCTATAGTCAGGGCCATGACCTACAATTATTCTCACGTCAGGTGGCATAGTACTAACTATGGTATTTAAATTGCCTGCAAATCCTTTAACACTGCCTCCCATCTCAAAACCTATGGCAGGAAAACCATTCGAGAAAATACAATCGCCAACATGCAAAATATTTGATTTAGAAAAATAAACCATGGCATCCCCATTTGTATGACCATTAGGAAGATGAATGACTTCAATATCTTCACCATTAAAATGTAAAGTTATACGATCCGTAAAAGTAATTTCGGGCAAAGCGTATTCTGGATATGCTGGATGATCTTCATTCCAAAATTTCAGATGCTTCTCTTCCGATAAAGCATTTCTCACATTGTTATGGGCAATAAGCACTGCTTCTTTCCCAAAATATTTATTGCCACCCGTGTGATCATTATGCCAATGTGTATTAATGATTATGTTTACTTTATCGCCACCTATCTCTTTAATGGTCGACATTAATTTTATTGCACTTCTTTCCCTGCCAACATCTGAAAGTAGAACTCCATCAGGGCCAATGGAGGCAATGATCGAAGTATTCTCTACTTCAATTTTGTAAAGATTTTCGCCTATCAGTTCATAGCCGTATGTTTCTGTTTGTTCAGGCTGCGATAAAATTAATTTCAAGGGAATTAAGCATATAGCTAAAATTGTATTTTTCATTACTGTCATTTTATTAATGGTTTTTAATAGCTGCTAGAATTTTTGCATCTACCCAATAAATATCCCCATTCCCTGTTCGTGTAGAGGTAAAGAAAAAGTATTTCCCATCAGGCGATAGCATAGGGCAGTAATCCGATTCCTGAGAGCTAATCGGACTTCCCATATTCTTTAAACCTGACCATGTTCCATCTTTTTGCTTAAATGAGATGTATAAATCTCCTCCTCCAAAACTATCAGCCCGGCCACTGACATTAACAATCATGTAGCTTTCGTCGGGGGCAATGAAAACATCGCCTTCACCATGTTCCGAATTGATTTCCCTTCCAAGGTGAACCGGAACCGAGTATTTACCATCATTATACTCCGAGTAGTAAATATCCCTGTCGCCAAACGAATCATCACGGATTCCCTGGAAATACATAGTTCCTCTATCAGAAATAGTAACATATAGCGAACGCTTCATATTATTAACCGGAGAATCGAAGTATTTGGGTTCACCCCATTCACCGTCTATTCGATCGACATACCATATTTTAAAATCGCTTTTTTCACCGTTTAAAGGCCTTGTTGAGCCGAAATACATTCTCTTGCCATCTTTTGTTATAAACATATCAACATCAGAATACTCCCCGGAGAATGAAACTTTTTGTGGTTCTGTCCAACCTTCTGCAGTTTGTTTTGAATAGTACATTCTATACCCTTTCCCCGGGGTTGAAATGGAAAAGTAAAATTCTTTACCATCGGG
>JAHIVC010000009.1 GCA_018816945.1 Bacteroidota bacterium
TAGTAATCCTGCCCATTTATTTCAGTCTCTCGTTTTGGACGGCTACATGCAGAAATTGAGAACTCAAGTCCGAATTCCTGATTCAGCATTTCTTTAACGATGGTAGTTTTACCTGCACCAGATGGTGCCGAAAATATGACAACTTTACCATCCATGCTTACAAAATATTAAATAATTGCTCTTTGATTTTCTCCAGTTCATCCTTCATTTGAATGACGATCTTTTGCATGTTCACTTCATTGGCCTTTGAACCTAAGGTATTGATTTCTCGTCCGATTTCCTGAGATATAAAACCCAATTTTTTACCTAAACTTCCATCGCCAACGATGGTTTCTAAAAAATAATCGCAATGCTGTTTTAACCTTACTTTTTCTTCAGTAATGTCAATTTTTTCAATATAATAAATCAACTCCTGTTCGAAACGATTCTGGTCAATATTCAACTCAGTTTGTAAGTTGTCCAGATTTTTTTGAATACGTGCCTTAATTTGATCAATGCGCGCAGTTTCAAAAGGCTCAACTTCCGCTAACAAATTTACAACTGTGTGAATTCTGTCTGTAATTTCCTTTTGTAAATGTGTACCTTCCTGCAAACGAAATTCATCAACCTGAACGATGGCATCTTTGATAATTTTTTCCAATTCGTTCCACTCACTCTCATCCAAATCTTCCTTGTCGGCTTTTAGTACATCCGGCATCTTAAGAATGATTGGCAGGAAATTTGTAAAATCAGACTGGTCAAGATCATCGGCCAGGCCTTTTAACTGATCGTAATATTTGCGGGCCAAGGTCTTATTAATTGAGAAATTTGAATCTTGACCAGTTTGTTCCAACTGTATGTTCAACTCTATTTTACCACGTTCTAATTCCTGACTGAGCAGATTTCTGATTTCAAGCTCTTTTGCTCTGTAAACAGAAGGCATTCGTGTGTTTAAATCCAGTTGTTTACTATTAAGGGTCTTGATCTCAACCGTTACTTTTTTATGATTAAGTTCAGATTCAGCTTTACCGTAACCGGTCATTGATTTGATCATAAATACTTGTTTTTAAAGCAAAGATAAGAATGATAGGCCTTATATCAAACAATATAAATTTCGATTAGATTTATTGCAGGTATCAAAATTTTGTATCTTGTTAACAAATCTGAAATGGAATTATTTTAACAGATTTCTTTTTTTACGAATGAAAAAAATTACCGAACCTTACCATATTTTTGACGATCCGATGAGGTATTATTCTTCGATGTTAGAAGACATTGAAAGTGCCAGGTATACAATTTATTTACAAACATATCGTGTTGGAAACGATTCAATTGGAATAAAATTCAGGGATGCGCTAACTAAAAAAGCAAGTCAAGGTATAAAAGTTAAAATTTTAATTGATTCGTGGGGGGGAAATGCCATTCCGGACTATTTTTTCAAAGAACTTATAGCACATAAAGGTGAGGTGCGCTATTTTGAAAAATTAAAGTTCAATTTCGATTTTTTCACCAAAGGCCATCGCCGAAATCACCGTAAATTGCTGATCATCGACAATCAGATCACTTATATAGGATCGACAAATATCACGGAATATAATTTAAACTGGCGGGAATCGGTACTTCGCCTCACTTCTGATATTGCACTCAAATTTATAATGCTATTTGATGAAGATTGGGAGAATTACAATAAAAACATCATTGACAAAAAAGTTAATTCCCGCATGGTTCGTCACGAAACATGCGAGATTTTAAGGGACGTACCATCCATTGCCATCCAACGTATAAATAAGCGATATGTCCAGTTGATTCAAAAAGCGGAAGATCAGGTACTTGTTGAAACCCCGTATTTTCTCCCGGGCTACTTACTTCGAAAAGCATTGATGGATGCTGCCAAACGTGGCGTTCAAGTCACCATTATCCTTCCGAAACATTCGGATGTTGGTTTAGTTGATATTTTAAGGAATAAATACCTCGGGCATCTTTATAAAAG
The DNA here is from genome assembly GCA_018816945.1 of Bacteroidota bacterium. NCBI lineage: Bacteria > Pseudomonadati > Bacteroidota > Bacteroidota bacterium. The sequence goes on from JAHIVC010000009.1 coordinate 1,970, forward strand.
CGGCATCAATTTTTTGTTTTACATTCCGCACAACCTTCACGCAAAAGTAATGCTGATTGATGATAATAGATATTCCATTGGCTCTTCCAATTTCGATTACCGCAGTTTCAGATATATGTACGAAATTGTTTTATTGGGAAAAGACCCTCAAATTATAGATCAATTGGAAACCCATTTTAGCGAAACCATTAAAAACACCCATGCTTTTGATTACGAACGTTGGTTAGATCGCCCTGTGATAAATAAGTTTTTTGAGTGGATACTCTTGCCTTTCAGGCATCTGCTTTAATTTGAAAATATGATGATTTGAAGATTTGAAAATGATCATGTGTTTTATAGTACTTACTTCCCAATAGCCATATTATCAAAATTTCAAATTAAATTTACTCTTTGTAAAAAATGGTTGCTTTCTTAATAGTGCAGATCCAAAAATCCACGATGTCAGGGAGTGGCTTGTGCGAAGGTTTGATTCGGATTTTTTTGATTTTTTGGTTCTATTATCTTGATACAAATGAACAGAATAAAATTAAATACATAATTAATTATGTCGAAATCAGCACATTTTCAAATCATCAAATTTTCAAATCAAATTTACCCTCTATCAAAAAACGGATTTTTAGAAGTTGATGTCAGCGGAATACCATAAGCAATCTTAACTTTATCCCCCAATAAATTCATATCCAAAACAGCTTGTCCAACCGTATACATGATGCGATTATCCGCACGGTTATCCATTGCAATACTGGCTGCCGATCCAATGGCAATCCCTAAATCTCCGGTATTAAAAACACATGGTATGTTTGGATGTTTATTTTTTTCGGTACAATTTTTAAACCCGCACATTCCACATTTAATCAATCCCAATGATTTAATCTCAGTGCCGAGTAAAACCATAACAGGAGAATTCAAAATATTTGCGGCATCACGAATAAAGGCCTGAGCTCCTGATTCGTTTCCAATTTCGATCATGCGATCAGAAATGGCTTTAATTTCATCCCCTTCAACCAAACTAATTACCATGTTATCGGTTCCTTTTCCTTTGGGTGCCGTTCTTGCAGCAAGCATCATTTTCTTAGCAACTTCTTTTAGCGTTGCGTTGTTTAGTTCTTGTTCGCGTATCATCAGAATCTTATTAAATTAATCAAGGTTAAAATCGGAGATAAATTTAAGTAAAATCAATTGTTTCATCCAATCTATTCTTGTTAAAATATATACCTTTGCAAAATATATTAAATATTTAAAAATTTAAATTTTCTACTGATGACGGAAATGACTTCAAAATTGGCAATGGAATTGGAAAATAAGTATGGAGCACATAATTATCATCCATTACCTGTTGTTTTAGCAAAGGGCAAAGGCGCCTTTGTTTGGGATGTAGAAGGTAAGAAATACTTTGATTTTTTATCAGCTTATTCAGCTGTGAATCAAGGCCACTGCCATCCTAAAATTGTTGATGCCATGGTTGACCAGGCTCGTACTCTTACGTTGACGTCCCGTGCATTCTATAACGACCAACTTGGTCCTTATGAAAAATTTGTGACCGAATATTTTGGTTACGATAAAGTATTACCCATGAATACGGGTGCAGAAGCAGATGAAACTGCTTTAAAATTAGCGCGCAAATGGGCTTATTTAAAAAAAGGTATTCCAGCTAATCAGGCAAAAATTATTGTTTGCGAAAACAATTTCCACGGACGAACCATAACGATTGTTTCCATGTCGACTGATCCTGATGCAAGAAAGGATTTCGGGCCATTCACACCCGGGTTTGCGACTATTCCTTATAATAATTTGGATGCCCTTGCAAAAGAACTCGAAGATCCTAATGTTGCAGCCTTTCTGGTTGAACCTATTCAGGGCGAAGCAGGTGTTTATGTTCCGGATGAAGGATATTTGAAAAAATCTTATGACATGTGTAAAGCAAAGAATGTACTTTACATCGCCGATGAGGTACAAACCGGAATTGCACGTACAGGTAAATTATTGGCTTGCGACCATGAAAATGTTCATCCTGATATTTTAATTTTAGGAAAAGCGCTTTCAGGTGGGGTTTTCCCTGTTTCCGCCGTTTTGTGCAACGATGAAATTATGCTTTGCATTAAACCGGGCGAACATGGTTCTACTTTTGGAGGAAACCCAATTGCCGGTAGGGTAGCTGTTGCTGCATTAACCGTTGTTAAAGAAGAAAAATTGGCAGAAAATGCTGAGCGTTTAGGCAAACTTTTCCGTGAAGAATTAAGAAAAATAAAATCAGACATGATTGAATTGGTTCGTGGAAAAGGTTTATTAAATGCAATCATTATCAAACCAAAGAATGGTAAAGAAGCGTGGGATGTTTGTTTAAAAATGGCTGAAAATGGTCTTTTAGCAAAGCCGACCCACGGTCATATCATTCGATTTGCGCCTCCTTTAATTATAACTGAAGCCCAAATTCTGAACGCGGTTGAAATTATCAGAGAATCAATACTTTCGTTTGAATAAAAATTATTTGAGGAGTTAATAGCTCCGTCAGTTCTATCTTCCGCCTTAGGCGGATAAATGTCGTGAACTGAAGTCACATCTCGACATGCTTCGAGCTCAGCACAACTGCTCGATATGACACAAAAAAAGCCCGCGAACTAATTCGTGGGCTTTTTTATGAATGGGTGTTTCATTTAGAAATTCCAACGCATTTTAACCCATAGTTCGTCACCTAATTCCCACCATCTATTAATGGCTGCACCGGCAAATGCATTGGTGTATTGAGTTAAATATTCTCTACACAATTGGGTTGGGTTGCCCTTTTTGGCATTTTCCTGATCTTTTGCATATAATTCTTTTGCTCTGGTTTCGACGAATTCACTTTCATCGAATAATTTATTTTCGTATTCGGCAACAACCGGATCAATTACCTTTTGTCCATCAGCCCATTTTACTAAGGCCAGGCGGCTAGCACGTCGGAAGGACCAACCTGCTGCATCACGATTGAAATGATCTTGATTATCGATGCTGAAACTATTTGGCAAATGTAAATTGCCTGCATAAATTGGGATTCTGGGAGTTGTACGAGGTAAGTCAAATCCGAACAATAATCGTCCACCAATTTCATCAGGTAACCAATCGCGCAATTGAACTACAAATGAATAAGCACAATATTGAACGGCAATCGGACGATTCCCTCCATATGAATTGGGTTTTAGGGTATTTATTAAATTTTTCATATCACGGTTCATCCATGGATGTGCAGATGGGCTGATGATTGAGTCGGTATATTCTTTTCCGTCTTTGTCTTTAAGGGTTATTGCTACCTTCAAATCTTTAATGGGGCTCCATTCAGTTCCGTCATAAGACTCACGATACAAAGCCAATACATCACGCACACTTAATTTTTCCTCAGGTTTAACAGAGAATGGTAATTCATCTGAGTTTAAATCCAATTTTAATGATGGCGCAACTTTATTGAATACATAAAAATCGCGAATTCCAAATGGTTTTCTTCCGGTATATGCTTTCCAAAATTTGAACGTTTCTTTACCATCCCAGAATTTCATTTTTTTGGCAACTTCATAAACATTCTCTGAAGCCATGTAAAAATCTTTGTTTTTTAGGTCGATTTCTCCAATTCGGCAAATATTGGCAGAAATTCCAATGTGATCATCAGGAATCCTTTGTGCAGCCCATACCCCACCAATCTTGTCAGGGCCTTCGCCCATGATCTCCATTTGCCAGACTTCCTTTTTATCGGCAATGGTTATACATTCGCCGCCATCACCATAACCATATTCTTTAATAAGGTCACCGATTAATTTTATGGCCTGTCTGGCTGTAGAGCATCTTTGCAAGGCAATGCGTTCCAATTCTTCGATCAAAAATAAACCGTTTGTGTTTTGTAATTCACGTTTGCCACCAAAGGTTGTTTCGCCAATGGCTAATTGTTTTTCATTAAGACTTGGATAGGCTGTGTTTAAATATGCAAAGGTTGATTTAGCTTCAGGAACAGTTCCTTTTAGAACAAGTTTTTCATTGCTCCATGCCGTAGAAGTATGCATTGTCCCCCAAAATACATTATGAGTGGTATCTCTTTCAAATTTCATAGCAGGAACAATGTTAACCCATGTTCGGTAATATGCATCACAAGTATGAGCAGTCATTACTGAACCATCAGTGCTGGCATGTTTGCCAACCATAATACTGGTGCAGCTTTCTTTGTAAGCCGGATCATCATCTTGAGCCTTAGTTGTTTGAACAAAACTGAAATGGGCCAAGAATAGTATCATGGCCGTTTTAAGAAGGAAATTAGCTTTCATGTTAGTTTGATTTATTTTAAAATAAGTGCTAAAGATAAAAAGAATAGCTAAATGATAAAAACTACTTGTCGTCATTAAGATAGATTTATCTACAAACACTCAAGCTTTTTATCGCAACACTATAATCTTCGCTCTCAACGTTTTTTTGGAGTTTGAACTGTAATAAAAGACATCCCTTTTGGAAACTCATTAAAATACTTTAAAATTCAAATTAGATGAGGAGAAAAAGAAATTTAAAATTTACTATTAAATTATATCTTTGAATCAAAAAGAATTACACTCAGTATTGTCAAATATTGCTATGAAACTCCAGAATAGATTAAAAAAGATTTGGATATTGGGTATATTGGGATTATGCATTATTACATCCTGCAAAAAAACGAGCGAATTCTCTTATTTTAAGGATATCAAAATGGAGATTTTATTATCTGATGACGAAGGATTTGATTTGTTTGATCCTGAATCATACACTTATTATTATCCAGACAGTATCAAAATATTTTATATTATCAACGATTTGGAGGTTGAAATGAACAACCCGCTTTTGACTCCCCCTCGTAACTTTTATGTTAATTATGCAAACGGAAGATACCGATTGCAATTATTCCCAAATCATGATGATTCAATAGAATTTCCGGTTACCCTAATAAAACTTAACAAAACTATTACTGACACCGTTCGCTGCGGTTATGAGAGAAATCCCGGTTCAATTACTTGCACTAAAGTTTGGTATAATGGTGATATTGTATGGCAAAAGAATGCACCTGATCAGGCACGTTCGTTTGAGATTATAAGATATAAAAAGAAGAAGTAATCTCGACATTAAATTTTGAGGCGGTTTTTTTAATCCCATTCTATTTGGGATATCCTTTCCCGAATTCGACACAAACATCCTTTTAAACTTTTAATCATCAGATATGTAGTTTATTAAATGTTTTGATTTGTTCGTTTTTGGGTGACCCACTGTCGAAGGCAGGAAAAAAAAGGTCGGAATTTCTTCCGACCATGACAAGGGCGAAAGCCCCCTTTTTTTGTTTTAAATGATACCTTTTATTTTAGCTTTGACCATATAGGCAGTGTGATACATAGTCGGAACTATTATCAGGGTCAAGAATGTGGAAAAGGTTAAGCCAAATATTACTGTCCATGAAAGCGGGCCCCAAAAAGTGACCATATCACCACCAATTGAAAACTGTGGGTCGAAATTCGTTAAAAGTGTATTAAAATTAATGTTCATTCCAATAGCCATTGGGATCAGTCCTAAAATTGTTGTAATAGCGGTTAACAAAACAGGTCGTAATCTGGTCTTCCCACCTTCTACAACGCAATCAATTGATTGTTCGGGATTCAACATAGCATCTTCTTCCATTCCAAGTTCCTCGCGTTTTCTACGTTTAAGTAAATCAATGTAATCTACCAAAACAATAGCATTGTTTACAACAACTCCTGCAAGAGAAACAATACCGATACCAGTCATAATAATTACAATGTCCATATTAAAGGTTGCAATCCCTCCAAATACCCCAATCGTACTAAATAAAACGCTTGTTAAAATGATCAATGGTTTTGCTACTGAATTAAATTGTGTCACCAAAATGATCAGAATTAAAGATATAGCAATAAGCAAGGCACGAGCTAAAAAGCTGGTTGATTCCTGCTGATCTTCCTGCTCGCCGGTAAATGAGTATTGGTATCCAACAGGTAATTCAATGCTTTTAAGCCGTTCTTTAATTTGGGTATTGATTTCGTTGGCATTATATCCTTCGATTACGTTAGAGTAAAGTGTAACAACCCTGTCGGTATTTTTGCGTTTTACAGCACCATAGGTTGTACTGTAATCCACGGAAACCAAAGCTGAAATTGGAATTTGAATTATTTTACCACTATTGTTCCTGAAAGTCATTTTTTGGTTTAGTAAGTCAGGCACATTATAACGATATTTATCCATCAATCTTAATTGGATGGGATATTCATCTTCACCAACTTTATAGTCTGAAATTTCTTTCCCGAATAATGCAGTCCTTATCGTCATCGCTATTTGGGCAGTTGACAATTCAAAACGTCTGGCTTTATCGCGATCGATATGAACAATCATCTCCGGCTTTCCAATATCCAAATCAATTTTAAAACCCTCGATGCCATCAATCTTTGCTTCCTCAATAAAGGTTTCAAGCGTATCAGTTAATGCAAGTATTTTAGAAAATTCTTTGCCACTGATCTCGATATTAATTGGCCTTCCGGTTGGTGGCCCCATGCTGTTTTTCTCAACAGATACTAAAACGCCAGGGTACTTTCCAATAATTGCATCACTAACCTCTTTCATTAATTCGGAAGTATTAAGTCCATCGCGGTATTCATAATCCACAAACGTAACAGTTATGCGGCCCTTATGGGGGGTTTCCCCTACTGCCAAGAAATCATTCTCGCTATTTGAGCCGGAACCAACATTTGTAAGCACCGATTCAACTACTTTACTGTAAGGTTTTAAAACCTCAATCACTTTATCTTCGAGAGTCGACATAAACTCGTTTGAAACAGTGATGTCTGTACCAATAGGCAACTCGGCCAATACATTAATGTATTTAGGCTCACCATCGGGGAAGAACAATATTTTGGGTTGTCTGAGGCCAAGAAGGATTAATGTCACAAATAAAAGAACAAAAGTCCCTACAATAGAATAGTATGGATTTCTTTTTCTCAACGCGAATTGCAAGACTTTTAAATAAAAGTTTTCAAGTCGAGGTAAGCCAACATCTTGAAACCATTGTCCTTTTGATTTAAAATAGTAAACATTGAACAAGGTAACCAAAGAGACAATCACAATTAAATTTGCGATTACATAACTCCCCATTGCATAAAAGATGGCAGCTATTGCCATAAGTATCAAAACACGAATATTGACTTTTCTTTTATTGCTTGGTTTTAATTGTTGAATAGGATTGAATGTAGCAGCAAAAACAGGGATAATAACCAACGCTACGAATAAAGACGAAGTTAGTACTACAACTAAAGTTATGGGTAGGTATTTCATGAATTCACCAATGATCGAGTCCCAAAAAATTAAAGGGAAAAAAGCGGCCAACGTAGTCAATGTCGATGAAATAATTGGCATGGCAATCTCTCCAACAGCATCTTTGGCTGATCTGAACATACCATATCCTTTATTGTTAAAGCGAACAATATTTTCGACAACAACAATAGCATTGTCAACAAGCATTCCCAATGCAAGGATTAAAGCGAATAGAACCATCATATTAATACGATAGCCCATTAGCGATAAGATAACAAAAGAGAGGAACATCGACATTGGTATTGCAAAACCTACAAAAAGCGCATTACGGGTCCCTAAAAAGAAAAATAAAACAATGATCACAAATAACATCCCCAGGATAATACTGTTCTCTAGGTTGCTTAGTTGCATCCGAACCATCGCGGAGGTATCGTTCGTGATCGAAATGTTCAGGTTTGCAGGTAAAGAGTGTTCATTTTTAGCTTTATCCAGAATTTCAAACACCTGATCTGTTGTAGCCAGAATGTTTTCACCACTTTTTTTAACTATCTGAAGCGATACCACCGGTTGTTTATTCAAGCGTGCAAAACTATTGGGCTCTGCAAACCCATCAATAACTTCGGCAATATCCTTTAGGTAAACAATATTTTGATCTTCGTTTTTGATGATGATGTTTTCAATTTCCTTCATGCTGGTGAACTCTCCCATCGTTCTGATAGATCTGCGAGTTCCTCCCAATTTAATTTCTCCTCCTGAAATTGAAAGATTCTCAGCAGCGATCGCATTTTCTATATCATCGAAATTAAGTTGATTGGATGCCAGTTTATGCATGTCAACGTTGATCTTGATTTCGCGCTCATTTATCCCGGTAATATCAACCCGGGCAACTTCATTTATGGTTTCAATCTCCTCTTCAAGAAATTCAGCATATTTTTTGAGTTCGATCAAACTATAATCACCTGATAAATTGATATTGATGATCGGAAATTCTGACATTTCAATATCATCAACTACCGGGTCGCTATCCAAATCATTGGGTAATTTACTTTTTGCTTTATCAACAGCGTCTTTAACATCAGTTAATGCTTTCGAAATTTCAATATTTGTATTAAACTCTATAAAAACCAATGAATAATCCTGCGCAGAAGTTGAGGTCATTTTTTTAATGCCTTTAATGGTCTCAATTTCTCTCTCCAATGGTCGACTGATGAGGTTTTCAATATCAACGGGTGCGTTGCCCGGATAAACTGTTGTAACTAATATCCATGGTACTGAAATATCAGGTTGTAATTCTTTTGGAAGCTGAACATATGAAAATAACCCAAAGGCAGCTAATGCAATCGTTAGGAGAAATACCGTATTTTTATTTTTAATAGCCAGAGTGGTTAGCTTAAACTCTCTGATTACTTTTTCAACATTTTCTTTCATACTTATCTAATAAACATTATTCAGATAAAACTTAATTTATTTTAATTTCAGATCCATCGGATATTAGATTATATCCTTCGATGATTACTTTTTCGCCCACTGATAATCCTTCAACAATCATGGTTTGATCCTTAAAAGAAACCCCTGTTTTTACATATCTTTTTTTGGAAACCAACTGAGAGTTGGCCTGCTCGGCAACATATAAGAAAGAACCTTTTATATCCTGCTTTATAATGATGGATGGAACGACCAAAGTTGCGTCGGATGAAAAATCATTAATCCTGATAACGGCCAATCCGTTAGGTTTTAGCATTTCATTTTTATTATTGATTTGTAGTTGAATGTTTACCGTTCGGTTATTGGGGTTAATAATGTTTCCGACACGATGGATCGGAACGACCATATCGAGCTCGGGAAAGCTCGGGAAGCTCAATTCAACTTTATCCCCTTTGTGAACAGAAGGCAAGTAAGATTCTGAAATATCAGCATTGATATTTAGTTTGGTAAGACTAACCAGTTCCATCATTTGCATCCCGGGTGTGGCCAATTCTCCTTCTTTTTGAATAACATTATCAATAATTCCATCAAAAGGAGCTTTGATAAATGCTAATTCTAATTGTGCCTTAATGGTTTCTAACTTATCCTCCAGAGCTTCCTTGGTATTTTTAGCGGTCAGATAGTCGATTTCGGATCCAATATTTTGATCCCACAAATTCTTTTGCTTAGCGAAAATAGTGGTAGCTAATCTTAAACCTGTGCTAATTTCATCCATACTTTTTTCAATCATGGAGGTATTTAATTTGGCAAGTAATTTCCCCTCGCTGACATGCTCACCTTCTTTCACGTAGATATTCTTAATTTGTCCGGACATTTCAGGACTGATAAATGCAGCATTTACAGCCTCAATATTACCGCTAATTTCAATAAAGTGACTAAAAGATTCCGGCTTAAGCTCTTTAACGGCAACCAAACTTTTATAAGATTGAATGGTTGTGGCATCCTGAGAATTTTCTAGCTCCTTTTCCAAAGTTGCAATTCTATTTTGAATTGTATTTAATTCTGTTTTTAAATTAGTAAGTTCAGCCTTTTTAGCCTCATTATCCGATTTAGAGCCACAACTGGCCAAACTCAACATCAATACTGCAATAATTAATTTTTTCATCTGTTTATTTGTTTATTTTTTTTAGTTCCTGATTTAAAAATTCATGTCCTTTTTCGCTAACGATTCCATGAAGATGATATGAATACATTTCTTTGATAAAATGAGGAGATGTGATTTCCTCAAAAGTAAAATTGTCACTTTCGATAATACTTTCAGATAGATGAATAATAATCCGTTTAACTACATTCACATCCAGGTTTTCTCGATATAGACCCTCAATCATCCCTTTTTTTAAATTTGTTTCAAAAAAAGAAGAGAGTTTTTCGTTTCTGTTTTTACGAAAAACACTATATATTTCCGGATAAAATTTTTGAAGATCAAATATCATATTGGCTGAATGAGACTGGTGCATTTCGGTAAAAAAACGAACCACTGCTAAAACTTCTTCGATGGCATTAAAGGAAGGATCCAGCAAACTTTCAATTCTTTTTGAATTTTCTTTAAAAGTTGCTGCAACAACCTTGCTGATCAGTTCTTCCTTATCTTTCACAAAACGGTATAGTGTCTTTTTTGAAATCCCTTGGTTGGTTGAAATATCATCCATTGAAACACTCCTGATCCCATAAGTACTAAAAAGCTCTAAGGACTTTTTTAAAATACTTTCTTCTTTTTCACTACAACACATACCTAATCTGCTTTAAAATTTATTCAGTAAATAATTTCTCCAAAGCTATCTTGGCATTAACCAATTCCAGGATTGCATTATTATGTTCTGATTCCGCTGCTAAATACTGATTATAGGCCTGCAATAAATCCATGTTTGACGAAATACCTTCCGAGAATTTCAAACTTGTATTTTGATATATTTTTTTAGCCAATTTCAAACTTGTATGTTTATTGTCGAGAATGAGTAAAGCATTTTTAAAATTGGTTTTTGTATTCTTTTCTTCAATAGTAAGACTTTCCTGTAATTGCATCCCCATTTCTTTAACTTTCTGAAGATTTAGTTTTGCTTGCTGAACCTTGGAACCTCTTGAGCCGCTGCTAAAAATTGGGATATCCATTTGCAAGCCCCATACCGTTGTTGGATACCAGCGCTCACCGCCAGACAAGAAGTTATATTTATCACGCATTGCGTTGGTTTGGGCAGTGAAAAAACCTGAAATTGAAGGTAAATAAGTCGATTGTTCGTTTTTAAGGGATAATCGAGACAAGTCTTTCTGGTTCTCTAATATTTTATAATCAATATGATGATTAAAATCGAAAGGCGCGATCAATAATGAGGTTTCAGAGTATTGTGATAAAAGACTTTCTATCTGATCACTTAAATAAATGGGTTCATTTATATCGAAGCCCATCAATAGTTTGAGGTAATAACGAGCAAGCACAATTTGATTGTTTACATAGACAAGGGTAGCTTCTAGATCTTTAACCATCAAATTAATCTGATCCACATTCAGCTCTTCAATAAAACCTTGTTTGTAAATTTCGGCAGTTTCTGAGGCCATATTTATTAAGCTTTTTAATGTACTGTCCAATACAATCTTATTTTGTTCTGTAGTCAGTACAAGAAAATAAGCTTTCGAAATTTGCTCTTTTGTGTCAATGTTACTCTTTACAAGTTGAACCTTTGATTGATCCAAATAGGCTCTTGCCGCTTGCAAGCCCACAAGATATGAACCATTAAAAATGAGTTGGGCTACAGATAATTCGGCAGTTGCATTATATTTAGTACCAAATTGAGCTGGAAAAAACGTGGCATCTCCTAAGGGATTTATCGGAGTCAATCCAAAATCATCTTCATTAACTTTATGTATGATTGGGGAAAGAAAATCCGGCATAAGGGTAGTAGGAATATTAATATAATTTGTATTGGTTATTTTCCCATTTACTTGTGGCAGCCCAATGGCTGTGGTTTCTCTAACTTTTTGACGTGCTAATTCAACATCGGTTTGGGCATTTTTTACATTATGGTTATTCATTAATGCAAATTCAATGGCTTCATCGAGTGAAAAGGAGGACTTATTTTGTGTGTAAGCTATATTCCAAAATGAAATTAAAGCAAGGATAAGTACTGTTAAGCTAATATTTCTCATTTGTTTTAAATTGAAGGTGTGTTGAGTGATTTTATTTTCTCTTCGTAATATTGAAGACCTTTACTATTGGCTATTCCCCTAATGAGGTGATCAAACATGAAATTGAATAACGTGTCGTATGAAAATTTTTCGGGAGGGAAAAATTCAGGATTGTGCAGATCAATCAATCGGCTTATGAACAATCGGGCAACCAACTCAATGCTTAGGTCCTTACGGTAAAAGCCTTGGTCAATACCTTTGGTTAAATTTATTTTAATCTTTTCAAACACAAAATTCTGCCTGATTTCAAAATGCTGTTGATAAAGCTCAGGGTAATATTTATTCAAATCATAAGTTAATGAAGGATAAACATCTTTAAAACGCAAAGCCACCTCTTTACCAACAGTTAACAAGATATCAATTGCGTTAACTCCTTCAAAATTATATTCATCAAAAATTGATTTGAATCGCTCTCTTTCAAATTCTAACAGTTTAATGACAAAATCATTCTTGGTCTTAATATGGCTATTAAAATCAGTTTTTGAAACAGCTAGCTTAGTTCTTATTTCATTAAGTGACATGCTACGAATGCCATAAGTAAAAGAAAGATTTCGGGCCTTTTCCATCATTTCTTGTAAGCGTTGATCCATTTTTTTAGGATTAAATTTTCGGCAAATATAAAAAAAATATTATATGGGAAACAAAATAATAGTTAAAAGTTTCCATAGTTTCCATATTTGTCTTACATGAAATATAAATTCTCATTAATAGTGATGGGTAGGATGCAAAAATATATTCATAGATTAAAGTTTAATGGTTATCGATATGTTATTATGAGGGCTGATTTTTATACCAAAAAAATAATATATTTGCATCACTCACAAAAATGGCTGTTATTAATATTATCTTCTTATGAAAAAGAAAATCCCTCTTTGGTTAAAAATTATCATTGGCATGATCCTCGGAGTTGTTTGGGGTCTTATTGCTGTTAATATTGGATTTGAGAAGTTTACTGCCGATTGGATTAAACCTTGGGGTACTATTTTTATCAAATTATTAAAATTAATAGCAGTGCCTTTAATTTTTATTTCACTGGTTAAAGGGGTAACCAGTATAACTGATATTTCAAAACTTTCGCGTATTGGGATTAAAACAATTTCTCTTTATCTGGCCTCAACTGTTATTTCAATAATAATTGGTTTGGTACTGGTAAATGTGCTCACACCGGGTGCTACTTTCCCTGAGCAGAAGCGAAAGGAATTCCAGGCACAATATGAACAAACCGTAAAAGAAAAAGAAATTCAAGCTGCCGAAGTTAAAGATCGTTCCCCACTTTATATTATCGAGGAAATGGTCCCGGATAATATTTTTCTGGCAATGAGTGATAATACCAAGATGTTGCAGGTAATATTTTTCTCAATATTATTTGCCTTCTCCATGATCCTTTTGGAAAGCTCAAAAGTTTTAGCAGTTAAAAATTTGTTTGACAGCTTAAACGACATTGTTTTGAAAATTGTGGACATTATTATGAAATTTGCACCGATTGGCGTATTTGCATTGTTAGCCTCTTTGGTTACAGATTTTTCGGGTGATGCAGATTTATTTCTTGCATTAGGTAAATATGCACTACTTGTTTGTCTGGGTCTTGTTGGATTAATTGTATTCTTGTATCCTCCATTTATATTATTATTTACTAAGATTAAACTTAAAACCTTTTTTAAAGCACTGTTTCCTGTTCAAATGGTGGCATTTTCAACCAGTTCAAGTGCTGCAACCTTACCAGTAACTCTGCGTCAATGTACAAAAGAATTAGGGGTATCAGAAGGGGTGGCGAATTTTGTTTTACCGGTTGGTGTGACCATCAACATGAACGGAACTTCTTTTTATCAATGTATATCCGCAATTTTTATAGCTCAGGTTTTTGGTCTGGATTTAACACTTATGCAACAATTAACGATCGTCCTTACTGCAACCCTTGCTTCTATTGGAACACCGGGGGTTCCCGGGGGAGGTATCATCATGATGGTGATCGTTTTGAGTGCCTCTGGTATACCGGCTGAAGGTTTAGCATTAATCTTAGGAATTGACCGCCCGTTGGATATGATACGTACAGCTGTTAATGTAACAGGTGATGCAGCAGTATCGGCCATTGTAGCACACAGTGAAAATGAACTTGATTATTCCGTACAAAAAAATTTCTCTTCTTAAAATAAAATAATAAAACCGGATTATTATGTGGAAAAAACTACCTATTTGGGGAAAGATCATTATCGGGATGGTTCTTGGTTTAATTTGGGGTTTAATTGCTACAAAGATTGGGGGCGAAAAGTTTACCCTTGATTGGATCAAGCCTTTTGGGACAATATTCTTAAAGCTTTTAAAAATGATCGCGGTACCCTTGATTTTTGTATCACTGGTAAAGGGGATTTCAAGCCTAACGGATATGTCAAAACTTTCCAGGATTGGCATGAAAACTATGATTTATTATATTGTCACAACTTTAATTGCCACATCCTTCGGAATTTTAGTTGGGCATATAGCACAGCCCGGAAACACCTTCCCTCCTGAAAAGAAAGCAATATATCAACAAAAGTGGGAGAAAACACTAAACGATAAACAGCAATTGGCAGACGAATCAAAATCATATCCTTTAAGTTTTGTTGAAGATATGGTTCCGGACAATTTTTTTCTGGCAGCTTCGGATAATACAAAAATGTTGCAGATTATTTTCTTCGCCATTTTGTTCGCGGTTGCAATGGTGATGTTGGGCCAAAAAAGTGTTTATGTGAGCGATTTTATAGGATCGTTAAATTTCATTGTCCTTAAAATCATTGACATTATTATGAAGTATGCCCCAATTGGGGTATTTGCACTTTTGGCAGGGGTTATTGTTGATTTTTCGGGTGATGCAGATATTTTCATTGCACTCGGAAGATATTTCTTTACCGTTGTAATCGGTTTGCTATCAATCATTTTTATTTTCTACTCAGCATATATTAAATTATTTACCAGAGTTAAACTTAAGGATTTTTATAAGGCAATGTTACCGGCTCAATTGGTTGCCTTTTCAACAAGCTCCAGTGCGGCAACACTTCCTGTAACAATGAAGCAGAATGTTGAAGAATTGGGAGCTTCCGAAAAGGTATCCAATTTTGTTCTGCCTGTAGGTGTAACTATCAATATGGATGCTACAGCCTTTTATCAGGCTGTGGCTGCATTGTTTATTGCACAGGTCTATGGAATTGAACTAAGTATCGGACAACAAATAATTATTGTTCTAACCGCAACATTATCCTCGATCGGAACACCTGCAGTTCCGGGTGGCAGTATTGTAATGATCCTGATTGTTATGGGAAGTGTTGGATTGCCTGTGGAAGGTATTGCCTTGGTTTTAGGGGTTGATCGTCCATTGGATATGTTAAGAACGGTAATTAATGTTACAGGCGATTCTACCATCAATTTAATTATCTCTCAATCAGAAGGTGAATTAAATTACCCCGTGGATAAAACCAAGATCTCAGAATCCTAGTCTTACTGGCTCAATAATACTTTTCTATTTTGGCAGAAGCTTTTTGTTTTTCTTTCTGAATTAGTTGTAACTTAGGTTCACAATCATTCATAGATAATAAAGTGGAAGAAAAGAAAACTAAGCGCATAGGAATACTCACAGCCGGTGGAGATTGTCCTGGTTTAAATGCAGCAATCAGAGGGGTTGGAAAAACAGCAATCATCAAACACGGAATGGAAGTCATAGGATTTTCATCCGGCTTTTCGGGATTGATCCATAAAGATTATGTGACTTTAAGCGAAAGTCAGTTGTCAGGAATTCTGACTCTAGGTGGTACTATTCTTGGAACGTCCCGTGAGAAACCATTCAAAAAAACAGCCAAGGATCTAAACTTTGAAAATAAACCAAAGCTCATCAAAAAAACTTATGATGAATTGGCTCTCGATTGTTTGGTTTGTATAGGTGGAAATGGGACACAAAAAAATGCGGCTAAGCTTGCTGAAGCAGGAATGAATGTGATCGGAATCCCAAAAACGATCGATAATGATGTTTGGGGAACAGATGTTACATTTGGCTTCGAATCGGCACTTTCAGTTGCTACTGAAGCAATCGACCGACTTCATTCCACTGCAAATTCACATAAGCGAATAATGGTCATCGAGATTATGGGTCATCATGCAGGTTGGCTGGCATTATATGCAGGCATGGCTGGTGGAGGTGATATTATTTTAATTCCGGAAATAAAATATGACCTTGATGCAATCTATAAGTATTTACTGAACCGTGCAGAACAAAAGAAGTCGTACTCGATCGTTGTAGTTGCGGAAGGAATAGAGAAACCCAAGAATAAATCTGCAGCCCGATATATTTCACAAAAAATCAGGAACAATACCGGATTAGAATCACGGGAAACCATCCTTGGATATGTGCAACGTGGAGGAAGTCCCAGTGCCATGGACCGGATCTTGGCAACTCGTTTTGGTGCATATGCTGCCGATCTTATTTCGAATGAAGATTATGGCAAAATGGTATGTAAAAATGGAGAAACGATCGTATCAATTCCATTAAGTGATGTAGGGGGAAAGCTGAGAAATGTTCCCCTTGATCATCCGCTCATTAAAAAAGCACGCGGCTTAGGTGTCTGTTTTGGAGATGCTTATCTTCAAAAATAAAGTCAGCTTGATTAAATAATCAAATCACCTAAACTTCTTTTCGGGACATGATGTACGCCATTTTTGTCTCGCCAGTACTTTATATCATCTGAATTTATTTGCTCAATTACTACCTTTTCTTTAGGGTATCCTAAGGCAATTATTAACACAATTTCCAGATGTTCTGGAAGGTTTAGCATCGTGTGGAGCTCTGTTTTTTTTATGGAGCCAATAATACATCCACCTAGCCCCAATTCTACAGCACCCAATAAAATACTTTGACATGCAATTCCGGGATCATGTCCAAAATTATTCGTGAGGGTAGTATCTACTAATTGAATAATGTAAGCAGAGGGTCTTTCACCCATAATTGGGCCATCCCAATCTTTTAAATACCCTGCCCAAGCTACATTTGGAAAGATAATTCCATTGGGGTTTTCATCGTTTGACAAGAAATATTTGAGTGGCTGTAAATTCTTGCCTGAAGGAGATAATCTGGCCAAATCAACCAAAGAAATCAAGGTTTCTTTCGAAATTGATTTTTCTTCATAAAACCTACGGTAACTTCGATTTTTTTTGATTAAGTCTTTTAACATTGGGTAAAAAGATTAAAATGATGATCATTTAATCCGCCTTTGCGTTCGCTTCGGCGGACGAGAAGGCTGTGGTTTAATCCTCTTGGGCTAACCCAGAATAAGGACAAAGAGCTTGCTCTGGGGTTAATACCATTTATTTTATTTAATCGATTTTTTCATTCAGAGAAAAATAATCTCATTCAAAAATAATCACTCAACAATCGTCATCTCTTCAACCAAATGCCCTGCACCTGCAAACTTATCGATGATGAATAAGCAATACCGTATATCAACGGATATGTTACGGCAAAATTCAGGATCATAATAAAAATCGCTCATGGTTCCTTCCCAAACCCTATCGAAATTCAGGCCCAATAAATGTCCGTCAGCATTTAAAATGGGGCTTCCTGAATTGCCACCGGAAGTATGGTTGGTAGCAATAAAACACACATGCATACTACCGTCTTTATCGGCATAAGGGCCGTAATCTTTATTCTTATACAACGATTTTAATTTAGCTTCAACCACGTAATCATAGATGTTCGGATCTTCTTTTTCCATGATCCCTGCCATGGTTGTGAAATGTTTATATGCCACACCGTCAATTGGATCAAATGGTTTTACCTTTCCATAGCTGATCCGGAGAGTAGAGTTTGCATCAGGATAGAACCTTTTATTTGGCTGCATTTCCATTTGGGCAAGCATATACACCCTTTGTAATCGGGCCAGCTGATTTTCCAGTTTTGTAATTTCAGGCTTTAATTTTCCATCATCCAGTTTTGCCAAGTCTTCAGCAAGTTTGTAAGCAGGATCGTTTTTCAGTTTATCTAATTTACCAAATACGGCATTTTTTAAAAACTCAGACAACACGGATTCGGATGCAAAAATTGATTTTGCGAAAATATAGTCGGCATATTTCCCGATATTTCCTTTATACTTCGACTGAATGGTGCTAAAAAAATCAGGCAGAAACTCTTTATCACAACCTTGTTGATACATGCCGATTATTTTTTCAAAAACCTCCCTGTCAATAGGTTGATGGTAATCTTTAAAAAATTTGACGACATCTTCCTGTTTTTTCGCCAAGGCTTTGTCAAATTTTGATTGTTCGTCGATTTCGATCAGGCTCTTAAAATCAGATACAAACTTAATGAGTTCCACACCATAAGCCGCTTCACTGATGTAAGTGGCGGCTTTTTTATAAGATTTAAGCCTTGCATAAATTCCCTCAAATTGGGGGATCAAATCGCCATATTCGGCCTTTAATTGAGGGCTCGAATTGGCCCATTTTATAAATTCCTGCTCGTATGCTTGTTTTTTACCAACAACTTCATTGCGCACGATTCCCTTATTGGCCCCGATCCATTTTTTCCAGGCATTGGACACACCATACGATTTCGATGCATATTTGATGCGCACCAATGGATCCTGTTCCACATATTTATTGAATATATTTAACCGTTGTGTACGAACATCAATGATGACAGGATTAACCACGTTTGCGGTTAAATCCAACCCAAATGAAGGGATGTATTCATCGGTACGGCCGGGATATCCAAAAACAAAGGTAAAATCACCTACATCGGCACCTTTCAATGAAATTGGAATGTGGTATTTTGGTTTGTAAGGCACGTTGTCTTTTGAATAATCGGCAGGCTTATTGTCTTTGCCCGCATAAATCCTGAAAATGGAAAAATCTCCGGTATGGCGGGGCCACATCCAGTTGTCGGTATCTCCCCCAAATTTCCCGATATTTGAAGGAGGGGCACCAACCAATCGTACATCTTTATAGGTTTCGGTAAGAAACATGAAATATTGGTTTCCATAGTAAAAAGGCTTAATGCTTACTTCGTATCCGCTTTCCTTTTCCATTTTGGCGGTAATATCCTTAATATTTTTTTTGATGATGGAATCCCTGGCATCTTCAGTCATTGATTTTTCGACACCCTTTAAGACATCTATAGTTACTTCATCAATGCGGATTAAAAAACGGGCAAACATACCTGGGTTTGGCAGCTCTTCAGATTTGTTCATGGCCCAGAAACCATCAGTTAAATAATCATGTTCGAGGGTACTGTGTTGTTGAATCCTCGAATATCCGCAATGATGGTTTGTAATAAGCAATCCCTGATCGGATATGACCTCTGCAGAACATCCACCAATATGTACAATGGCATCTTTTAAACTCGAATGATTGATGTCGTAGATATCCTTAGCAGTTATGCGCATACCCAGATCTATCATTTCACGTTCATTTAGTTTTTGCAATAAGGAAGGTATCCACATACCTTCTTCAGCATTAAGGCTGGCAAAACTTAGAAAGGCAATAAATAAGGTTAAAAAGAGCTTTTTCATGGGTTAAAATTTTAATTAATCAGATTTATATCTTGAGACTAAGAAATTATTCGGTTGCAATACAAGAAATTTCAACCTGTACGTTTGCCGGCAAACTTTTTACTGCTACTGCTTCGCGTGCCGGTGGATTCTCTTTAAAAAATGTTCCATAAACCTCGTTAATGTCGGCATAAAAAAACATGTCGGTCATAAAGATGGTACATTTAACCACATCGCTGTAATCAAGTCCTGCCTCTTTCAAAATCACTCCAATGTTTTCCATTATTTGCTGCGTTTGGGCCTTAATGCCTCCTTCAACCAGTTTACCACTTGCAGGGTCGATCCCTATTTGCCCCGAAACATATAAAGTTCCGTTCGATAAGGTGGCTTGACTATAAGGAGCTAAAGGTTTTGGAGCATTAGAAACGTTTATTATTTTTTTCACCTTTTAAGTTTTTTGATAAACAAATTTAGGGTTTTTCTTTTCAATTCTTGTTGCTGTAACAGTTTTATCGTTGTAAGCATATCAAATTTGGATGAACAGCATATTCTTTATGATGTTTATATTTTAATATTTAATCCAAGTTAGAATAGGAGCGAGGTAATGATTCTAATATTTTAATCGCTATTTTTAATAAAAAAGGTTTTTAGCATTGAGAATCAAGATTCAATACGGCTATTTAAAGATGAATATTAATAATTATCTCGGTGGTCTTTCTTTTTATCGAGTTTTAAATCTTGTAATACAGAAGCTTTAACATTAAGTGAAAAACTCCAACTTTTATAGTTCCCTAAAGGAATCCAATTAAAACTCATGTTCCAGCAGTGTAAATCACGGAGTATTCTCAAATCAATATAAGCAATTTTTTTATTTTCAAAATCATAATCGGCCCTGTATTCCACTTTCCATTTAGGAGTTACACTCACATTTCCACTTATACCCAATGTTTGAACTATTTTTGACTCCTTGTCTTTTTCAAAATTTTGATATTTGTTGGTATTGGAATAGTTAAAATTATAATTGATATTCAATTCCCAGGGAATGGTCCAATCAATATAATGTTCAGGATGGTCGTTAATATTTCTTAACTCAGCTTCAGATGCTGTTTTTGAAGTCCTTTCAGAAATTTCTCCTTCACCCTCTTTGGCCCCGTCTGCACCCGATCCTTTCATTTTAGATTTTAATTTTAAGGTCAATCCAAAGCGCCACGATGAATTTTCGGGTCGAAACAGTTTTTTATGAGCTTTCCATTCGAATGTGTTTATTGGTCTTCCTGCTGAATCTACTGCATAAAGGTTCCAGGAGCTTGCATAATTTAAATCAAGTTTATCAAACAATTTAGTATTTCCGCTCATCGAAATTGGCGCCCATTTCAAGGAATCTGCAACAATATTATATGATGTACTGATATTAAAACTCCTTATCAGCACAATTTTTTTAGTACCGGTAATGGTGTCTTTTTTTGAACGTACTTTTATTTCAAGGTTATTGCCTATGCTAAAATTTATATTTCCCTGTTTTCTGCTCGGAGATGTACCAAAAAGATTTCTTTCATAATAAGAGTATTGAGTGCTGTCCGTATGGTCATTATTTTTATAATAATAATCATAATAACCATAACCGGGTTTACTAAAATCAGGCTGATAGCTAAAGCCAATAGAAGGTGTGACAACATGGCGAATGGCACGCAAGGCACTGGTTTTTTTGAAATCGACCTGTCCGTAAACCGTTGTTTGAATATTGGCAGAAACGCTATAATCAAATACATTGTAAAAACCGGGTACAGTATCTGATTTCAAATAGCTTGTATCTTGACCGTTGGTCAGTGTTTCAGTTACACGGTTTTTTTCTATCCTGCTAAAATAGTTTCTATTGTTAAACTGTGCGGTTGTATTAAAATTAAAAACTTTTAGAATTTTCAAATTACTACTGATGGGAATGGAGTGTTTTATTCCATTTTTTATTTGAGGAAACATTTCAGGTTTAAACAATAGGGAATCAGCAATGGAAACTTCGTTTTTTGCATTCATGCTATAGCTCATACTGATATTATCGTACCATTTAAATTGCCCTGCTTTCCCTTTTTTCCTGAACGGATAAAATTGATTTACAGAAAAACTCATATCGGGTAAGGTCATAGTTACCATTTTATTCAGTGTATTTTGGCTATGACTTGCTCTCATTGTAAGCGGGTATTTACCGGCTATTTTAGTTTGATACGAAATACTTGATTGAAATGTATTAGCTAGACGATCGGCTGTTGTTTGTGGGTTATATGAGTTGAATTTATTACTTACAATATTTACATTGGCCGAAAATGTGCTATTTGGACGTGCTTTGGCATCCTGACTGTGTGACCATTTGATCGAAAAATCTTTACTTTTATTTTCATTATCTTCGCCTGTTATATTGATTGCATAACCAAGATCAAGAGAACCTCTGTATTTATATTTTTTAACGTAGTTCACAACAGGTTTGATGGCCCAGCTCCCCCTGGAATAAATATCCCCGGTAATCTTAAAATCAAGATAATCGTTTATGGCAAAATAGTATCCTCCATTTTCAAGAAAAAATCCACGATTGGCTGATTCACCATATCTTGGCATTAAAATACCCGATCGTTGTCCTGTTTTGTTCGGAAACATTCCAAAGGGTATGGCCAATGGCGTAGAAACGCCTTCTACTACAAGATAAGCCGGACCGGTAACTATCTTCTTTCCGGGAATAACTTTTGATTTATTGAAACGAAATTCAAAATGGGGATGCTCAATATTGGAACAAGTAGTAAACGAACCATGACTCACGTTTATTTCATTATTAGCCAGTTTCATAATTTCATTGCCGTGTAAAAATCCTTCTCCATCTTCAGTAACAACATCTTTTATAAAACCTTTTTTGGTTCTATAATTATACTTCATGAATTTCGATTTATAGGCTTTTTCATCTTCGGTGAAAACCGGATTCCCAACAAGCACTCCGGCAGAGTCTTTGACCCCTTCGGCAATCAATTCATTTGAATTAAATTCGATGCGGATATAATCCGCATCAATTTTAATTTTGTCGTAAACAATTTTTGCATCTTCATACATGTGAACCCTGGAAGTGTTCATCTCAAAACGGATGGAGTCTTTTGATTCGTATTCAACATTTGCACCCAAACCAAGGTTTGAAGTTCTGGAAATAATAGTATCGGCAAGATCACTTAGCTTTTGCACTAAAGTGCTATCCATACCATTTGTAATTTTTTTAACAATGGTATCTTGAGCATAGGATGAAACACCCATTAATAAGGCAAAAATCAGAGTTAAAAAAGCCTTCCAGTAGAAGCCTGTTAATAATTTGGCAAACAATTTATAAATAGTAATTATGTTTATATGTTATTTTTGTTTGAATGATGCAGCAAAGATTGTAAAAACTATGCAAATGTACTTATCAAATCTATTAAAATAAAACCTAATAGATGAAACGAATCATTTTTATTTTAATTATTAGCTTTTTAGTATTTTTTATAACAAAGGTATCACCGGCTCAAACGGGCCGTGCATTGAGAACTGTAGTAATTGATGCAGGACATGGAGGACGGGATCCCGGGGCCATTGGAAAAAATTCACGTGAAAAAGATATAAATCTGGCTATCGCCCTTAAACTTGGGAAACTTATTGAGAATAATCTTCCGGAATTACGCGTGATCTATACTCGTAAAACGGATATTTTTATCCCGCTTCATCAGCGTTCAAAAATTGCAAATGATAATCAGGCAGATTTTTTTATTTCAATTCATTGTAATTCTAATCCTTCATCAAAAATCTATGGGGCCGAAACTTATGTGATGGGCTTACATAAAAGCCAGGATAATTTGGAGGTCGCAAAGCTTGAAAATTCATCAATCTTGAAAGAAGAAAATTATTCTGACTATTATGAAGGCTTTAATCCAAATTCAGCTGAGGCATACATCATTTTTAGTTTATATCAGAATGCCTCTTTGGACCATAGCCTTGATTTAGCATCAAAGATTCAGGATCAATTTAAAGCTTTGGTTGGTGTTCGGGATAGGGGCGTTTTACAAGCAGGTTTTTTGGTCTTGTATCGAACCACTATGCCTGGGGTTTTAGTTGAAACTGGTTATATCAGCAATATCAGCGACGAAAAATATTTAATGTCCAAAAACGGGCAAAATTTTATTGCATCCGCTATTTATAGAGCATTAAAGGAGTATAAAAACGAACAGGGAATCCAATCGGCAAAATTAACTGATAACGCAAGTAAAAAGAAGATTGAAACCACTCAATCATTAGTAGGAGTGTTATTCAGGGTGCAAATTGTAACGTCAAGTACCAAAATAAATTTGAATTCAAAACGTTTTAATAATCTTAAAACCCTTTATGAATATCAGCATAATGGAATGTACAAATATTGCACTGGGGAAAGTAATAGTTTTAGTAAAATGGATAAGCTAAAAGTGGAAATGCAAAAAGAGGGATTTAAGGATGCTTTTGTGGTAGCTTTTAAGGACGAACTCAGAATTTCAGTTAGTGAAGCAAGAAAGCTTACCGAAAAATAATTAACTTTGCATAAAATAATTAGGTTGTGAAAATGTCTCGCGAAATAAAAGTTGGTATATTATTCCTTGTTAGTTTAGCCTTCCTGATATGGGGTTATAACTTTTTAAAAGGAAAAAATATATTTAAGAAGGAGCGCGTTTTTTATGCTGTTTACAATGAAATTGACGGATTAACCAAATCTAATATTATTTCGATTCAAGGATTAAAAGTAGGACAGGTAAATGATGTTTATTTTGATCAAAAACATATTGGGAAAATTATTGTTGAATTAGCCATTTCAACCGATTATCCCATTCCAAAAAATTCAATAGCCAGAATTTTTAGCTCCGGACTGATGGGATCGAAAGAAGTAACCATTATTATTGGTGATCAAAAGGAATTAGCCTTAAATGGGGATACCCTTTTATCAGACATTGAAGGTTCATTAAAAGACGAAGTGAACCGTCAGGTTCAGCCATTGAAGAGAAAAGCAGAAGAATTAATGAGTTCCATTGATTCAATGGTTACTATTTTTCAAACTATTTTTAACAGCAATGCCAGAAACGACCTCGCAAACAGTTTTGATAATATTAGTAAAACATTGCATAATCTTCAACATTCTTCATCGAAAATGGATACGCTTATTACCGATGAAGCTGATAGATTGTCTTTGATTATAGGCCATATTGAATCGATAAGTAAAAACTTGGATGAGAATGAAGGTAACATTACCAATATTCTTGCAAATTTCTCAAACATCAGTGATTCGTTGGCGAAGGCAGATGTTGTAGGTACTTTTAGTAGTGTCAATAAATCGATGGACGATTTACAACAGATTATGCAACGAATTAGTAACGGTGAAGGGACGGTTGGAAAACTTTTGCAGAATGACTCACTATATTTTCATCTTGAAAAATCAGCCTCCGATTTAAATCGTTTACTTGAAGACATTAAACTTAATCCTAAACGCTATGTTAAGATTTCGATTTTTTAATCTTTCCTAAAAATATCGTTTTTGTTAAGTGGCCTTTTTGTGATCAACCACATAAATCCTTTCAGCTTTCTATCTTCTCCAACAAGTCCTGTTTCTGTAAAAAGGGTCATTTTAGGTTGCTCCACATAAAGTATTGACTGGGGCTTTTTATCTTTAATAAGTATAACCATGTTGTTTGCTATAGCTTTATTGATTCCTATTAAACTCTGGGTTTCCTCCTCCCGAACATAATATATCGTCTCTGAATTCCCATCGACATTAATTCTCACCAATTCATTTTGACTGAAATACCCGATAACATTTCTCCCTTTAATTTGATTAAATTGAGTGGTGTCTTTTTCTTGGGAGTTAATAAACGCATTGTTGAATAAAACCAAAGAATCAAGTTCCTGATTTGTGATAAAGATTTTGATAGAATCACTTGTTAGCTGGTTTTCGTCCGACCATAAAACAGGGTTTATCATCATATTAATAACGGAATCATTTACTTCATATATTAAAGAATCACAGGCGCCCTGTAAAGTCTTTCTAAAAAACTTAACCCCACGGAAAGCATATAGTCTTTCGGCGGCATTTGTGGTATCAAATTTTAAGCGAAGTGTATCGGAATGAAGAAAAAGTGAATCATTCCCATCAACAATAATAGCGAGAGCACTATCTGTTGCATAAGCAAATCCATTTTCCTTAAAATATTCAATAAAATCACCCTGAATTACAACATCTTTTTCTTCATCAACAAGCACAGCATTTTTAAATACTTGTCCAAACCCGGATGCTTTCTCATAATAAATGGAATCGCCGGTTAAAAGATGTTGTTTGTGCTTAACCATTGCTTCCCTTTTAAGGCCGGTAATACCATTTTTTGTGTCGGAGGAACCCCGGTAAGCAAACATGTAATCATCCTTTCCGGTTAGTGTTGTCGGCCCCAGAAAATATACAATTTCGGTCTCGGAATTATAACGCATTGTATCGGCCTTAATGACATAATCGGGAGTTGTAACCACTACACTATCCCTGAAAAGGAACTCGTCCAGATCAGTATAATAAAAACCCAGCCTGCTCACCATTACATTCCTATCATCAACAATTTTCCCGTGTTGGTTATAGTAGGCAGTCTTTGTATATCGGTTATAGGTTGCATAATTGGTGTATAGCGTAGCCCGATTGTCAATCAAAACAACATTATCGAAAACCTCTCCAATTTTTGTTTCTCCATTGTAGTAAATTTTATCACCAAAAAGCTCAACTGAATCCCCCATTAGCATGTGCACATTTCCATAACCGTCAAAAGTGTTTAATTCCAGGTCCAGGACGGCACTATCACAATAAAGCGTGCTTGTATCCTGATACATCACTACATTGCCAATTAATATATTAATCGTTTTTCCATCAATATTTCTGCCAAGCATTCTGTCTTCCTTATGCCTGATTCTTGTTTTTTGAGCTAATATTCCGTTGGAAATAAGCAATAAAGAGAGGACAAAAAGTCTTAAAATTAATATCTGATTATGATGCCTCATATTAATGTGTTTTTACTGATTACAAATGTACTTAATTTTATTCGCCCTTCTTCAATTCAAATTCTAATCGATAAAAATCACAATCCCGTGTAATAAAATTACCTGAATTTCAATCGGGTGATTAGAAGCAACTATTAAAATCACAGATCAAATAAATATTGTAATTTCTCCTCTGAAAAAAACCGAATTATTGCAAGTAATCACCTCTTCAGTTCTGATATTATCCGTACATTTGGGGTTCAAAAAATGATAATTTTTACACCTGATTGAAAACGAATGAAGCAGACTAACAGCCAGGAGAAACAGCTCAATAATCAATTCGACCCGATAGAGAACTATCAAAAAAGTTACGAAAGGGTTGGTTATGTAAAACGAAAAGACGCCAATCAGGAAACCTACGATCGCATTGGTTTTATGTCGGGCCTAGAGGTTCATCAGCAACTATTGACAAAAAAGAAATTATTTTGTCATTGTCCGGCAGGAGTTTATCATAAAAGTGCTGATTTTGATGCTGAAGTTATCAGGCACATGCGCCCGACTTTAAGCGAATTAGGTGAATATGATGGTACCGCTTTGATGGAATTTAAAACCAGAAAAGAGATTGTTTATCGACTAAAACATGAAACAACTTGTACTTATGAGGTGGATGACACGCCACCGTTTCCTGTAAATAGAGAGGCTTTGAATATAGGGATTGAGATATCATTGCTTTCAAAACTAAACATTGTTGGTGAAGTTCATATTACCCGCAAGCAATATTTGGACGGAAGTATCCCGACCGGATTTCAACGAACCTGTATTCTTGGGGTTGAAGGTGAACTTCAATTGAAAAATAAAAAAATCCGACTTATTCAGCTTAGCCTGGAGGAAGATTCATGTCGCGAAATATCTGACATTGGCCACACCCGAATTTATAAAACCGACCGATTAGGAATGCCCTTGATTGAGACGGTTACTTATCCCGACATGGTTAACCCTGCTGAGGTTAAAGAAGTTTGTGATTATATCCGTTTTTTGAATAGGAGTACCGGAAAAGTAAGAACCGGAATTGGAGCGGCCAGGCAGGATGTCAATGTTAGTTGTAAAGGAGGAACAAGGGTTGAGTTAAAAGGTGTAGCCCACACAAAATGGATTCCCGAATTGACACATAACGAATGTTTCAGACAATGGGCGTTACTGCAAATTAAAGATGAATTGTTAAGTCGTATTGCACATCCTGAAAAATGGAAACCAACTCACGAGTTTTTGAAATTTCATTCTTTCAAATTTACACATAAGCCAATAAAAGAGGCAAAAACCTTACATCATAAAATTGTAGCCGTTAACCTGCCAAATTTTAAAGGGATTTTATCACATTTTACGCAACCGGGTAAAATGTTTGCAGATGAAATAGTTGAACGATTAAAAGTTGTAGCTTGTTTGGAACATCCAAATAATACCCATTCTGAATCTTTCGAAGGCCATATTTCAAATAAAGACTATGGGCAAATCCGAATCCTTTTAAATTCAGGTGAAAATGATGCTCAATTAATATTCTGGGGTCCTGAGGCTGATATTAAAACCGCACTTGAAGTGATTGAGGAAAGGTGCAAAATGGCTTTTCAAGGTGTTCCGAATGAAACGCGAAAGGGATTAGAAGGCGGGATTTCTATTTTTGAAAGAGTACTTCCGGGAGCTGATCGTATGTATCCCGATACAGATTCTGCACCTATTCCTTTAAAAAATGAAGACATTGAAGAATTAGGCAAAAATCCACCATCCGATATCATTGATCGCTATCATCAGTTAAAAAAATGGGAAGTTCCTGAAGATAATTATACGTATATCTTCAAAAAGAATTTATTCTTATTGATGAAGTCCATCATCGAAGATTTAAAAGTTAATCCACGATTTCTTGGATCATTTTTAGGTCAAAAGCTTAAATATGTTGAAGGTCATGTGCGACCTGCCGATGCATTCAACTACCCCAAAATATATGACCTATTTAAGTTTTTAAAACAAAATGATTTAAAAGTTGAATTAGCTAAGCGAATGATTGCAATTGTTTATGAACATCCAAAAATGGATTTTGAATCGGTACTTGAAATCATCAATTATAAAAAGGTAACTGCCGAGAGCATCTATTCTCACATCTTGTTTTTAAAAGAAAAATTTGCTGAAATAGGGATGAATCACACTCCTGAAAATGAAGTAAACTGGATCATGGGCGAATTAAAAAATGTTGCCATAGGGAATATAGAAATGACGGACCTGGCAATTCGAATCAGAGAAGCTAAATAACAGCATTAAAAAATTATTGAATGAGCGAAGATTTTTTTCAAGGATATAAAGGAGCTTCTTTAGAAATATTGAAGAAATACAATTGCAGGGTTTGGGGACAAGCAACTGTCGAAACCACCCGTGGAACTTTTAATGGAACTGTTTTGCCAAGATCGGAAAATGATGACGACCAACATATTGTCATGAAAATCATAACCGGTTACAATATTGGAATTGATATCGTAACCATCACATCGATGAAGGAAACCGGGTATAAAAAAGCCAATTACAAAATTCCTGAAAAGGAATTCCCTTATACAAAAGGATTGCCTAAAGTAAAATTATTCGGGACAGGCGGAACCATTGCTTCACGATTGGATTATCGGACAGGTGCCGTTATTCCGGCATTTTCACCGGGCGAACTTTATGGAGCCGTTCCTGAATTAGCGGATATTTGTAATCTGGAAACAGAAAAAATATTTGCCGTATTCAGTGAAAATATGGGGCCAAAACAATACATGGCGCTTGCAACTGCTATCGGTAAAGAAATTGAAAATGGAGTGGACGGAATTGTAATTGGACATGGTACCGACACCCTTCATCATACCGGTGCGGCATTGACATTTATGGTTCAGAACTCACCGGTTCCGATCGTTTTGGTTGGTTCTCAACGATCTTCTGATCGTCCCAGTTCCGATGCTGCCTTAAATCTAATGCATGCGATGACAGCAGCCGGACATTCTGATATCGCTGAAGTCATGGTATGTATGTTTGGTCCTACTTCTGATGATTATGGATTATTGCACAAAGGAACCAGGGTTCGTAAAATGCACTCCTCCTATCGTTCTACATTTCGCACCATTGGTGATACTCCATTGGCAATGATCAATCGTAAGGGTGCAACAATGATCAAAAAAGAATACAAACATCGTCGCAAGGATAAAAATGTGACGATACTACCTTATTTCTCGGATAAAGTAACTATGCTGTATTACTATCCCGGTATGAAAGCTGACACATTGGATTCATTGGTGGAAGCAGGTTATAAAGGCGTTATTATTGTTGGAACGGGATTGGGTCACGTAAATAAAGAACTATATCCCGCGATTGAAAGAGCACACGCAAAAGGCGTTCATATGTTTATGACCCTTCAAACTATTTGGGGGTTTGTTCATATGTTTGTTTATGATACAGGAAGAGACATGATGGCCAAAGGAATTATTCCTGCAGGGAATATGTTACCGGAGGTTGCATGGGTAAAGTTGAGCTGGATTCTTGGTCAAACAGAAGATCCTGCCGAGGTAAAACGCATGATGCTAACTCCAATCAACGATGAAATTACCGAACGTGAGCCTTATAATGGATATTTGGTTTATCAGGGTGGCGTTTCGGAGGTCGAAGATTTTATAAAGAAAGTGCACAAGTAGATGTCATTTATGACAGGATAAACAATGGCTATAATCCAGAAAGTAGATCTTTAATCGTCCGAAAAATACTTAAGCAAACTTCTGTATTTCGACAAAACTTTAGCCCTCGAAACAAATCCAAGGTAAACTCCGTCTTTAATAACTACAATATTAAATTTACCCGAATCCCTGAATTTTTCAACAACATCTTCCATCGATTCTTCGGGATCGATTGTAACTTCAGGAGTTACCATGATGGAGGTAATAAGAGTTGTTTTGTAAAGCTCAGGTTTAAAAATAATTTTACGGATATCATCCATCCTGATTATTCCGTAAAGGCGATTATCCTGATCAATTACAGGGAAAATATTACGGTTCGATTCGGAAATCAATTGAATCAGGTCGCCCAATGTTTGATTGGGGCCAATACTTAAAAAATCCCGCTCAATTAATTTCCCGACTTTCATCATGGATAGTACCGCCTTATCCTTATCGTGGGTAAAAAGTTGCCCTTTTCTTGCCAGCTCATGGGTATAAACCGAATGAGAAAGAAAGATTTTAATGGTACCGTACGATATTGTGGCAGTAATCATCAACGGGACAATTAAGTGATAACCTCCGGTAATTTCGGCAATTAAAAAGATTGCAAATAAGGGCCCATGCAGAACCCCTGCAATTAAACCTGCCATTCCTACCAGCGCAAAATTACCTTCAGGCAGGATCCCTAATCCAAAATAGTTAACCAGTTTTGCAAAAAACAATCCTGCGATCGATCCAATAAACAAGGTAGGAGCAAAGATTCCTCCAATTCCACCTGCTCCAAAAGTCACCGAACTCGCAACTACTTTTAACAAAATAATCATTAAAAACAACAGGAAAATAACCCCCATATTGTCTTTTAATGAATAGAAAACACTTTTGTCGTATAAAAAGTTGATATCTCCCTGAAGGCTTGCATTAATTGAACTGTAGCCCTCACCGTAAAGGGATGGGAAAAAGAAAATGAGAATTCCTAAAATAGAGCCTCCGATCATTAATTTAACATACCAATGCTTTACCTTCACAAATAATCGTTCGATAAAAATGTGAACCTTGGTAAAATATACAGAGATTATCCCTGATAAAATTCCGAGGATGATGTAAAAGATGGTGTTTTTTAGTAGAAAGGTCTCCCTGATTTCGAAGGGGTATAATACAGCCTGACCCAAAAAAAAGTAAGACGAAATAACCGCGGTAACTGAGGCCACTAACAATGGAAGTGCAGAGGCCATGGTTAGGTCCAGCATTAATACTTCAAGCGCAAAAACAATGGCAGCAATTGGGGATTTAAAAATAGCGGCAATAGCTGCAGCTGTAGCCACTCCAATCAATAAAATGATTTGTTTGTAGTTTAAATGAAGCAGGCGGCCAATATTTGAGCCAATAGCTGCACCGGTTGCAACTGTGGGTGCCTCTAACCCTACCGAACCTCCAAACCCAACCGTGATTGTTCCTGCAATAATTGAGGAAAACATATTATGGCGCTTGATAACTCCTTTGTTCTTAGAGATTGCGTAGAGTACACTTGCAACCCCATGTCCGATATCCTGACGGATAAAATGCCTAACAAAAAATACAACAATCAATATCCCGATCATCGGGAATGCCAAATAAAGATAGTTTTCGTACTCGTTGGCAAAATTGCTGGTAAGAAATGAAGAGATATAAGAAGCTGATTTCTTAATGATGATAGCAGCTATGCTTGCAAGAATTCCGATCAGAACACTTGCGATTAAAATGAACTGCCTGTCGTTTATATGCTTCAGGCGCCAAGTTAAGAACCGTTTTAATACCTTATATTTAGTCATTTTAAGTCGGGTGCAAAATAATATAAAATATAATTAGCGAACAATTAATTCATCACTTTCTTTTATCTTAGCCAAATCAAAAGTTAGGTTAGTTTTTAATCTTTCTAAGTAATTAGTATTATGCAAACGTAAAGATAAAAAAGCGATTCGAAAATTTAAATAAAATCTTGTGTCCCTGCTTGCGGCAGGTTGATACTTGAATCTATAATCTTAAATTTTAAAAATGAAAATAATATCATATAATGTAAATGGAATTAGGGCCGCCATGAAAAAAGGTTTTATGGAATGGGTAAATGCAGTAAATGCGGATGTGATTTGTTTGCAGGAAACAAAGGCTCAAGGCGACCAAATCCCTATTTTTGAGTTTGAAGCTGCCGGATATAAAACGTATTTTTTATCTGCGGTAAAAAAGGGATATAGCGGAGTTGCTATCCTTGCCAAAAAAGAACCCGATAAAGTTGTTTACGGAATTGGCGTTCCAAAATACGACGATGAGGGAAGGTTTATCAGAGCCGATTATGGCGACATTTCCGTTGTCAGTGTTTATCATCCTTCAGGATCGAGCGGTGAATTCAGGCAGGCTTTTAAAATGCAATGGCTGATCGATTTTCAGCATTATATAAACGAATTAAAAAAAGAACGACCCCAATTAATTATTTCGGGCGATTACAATATTTGTCATAAACCCATTGATATCCACGATCCGGTAGGGAATAAAAACAATTCGGGTTTCTTGCCTGAAGAACGTGAATGGATTGGGGAATTTATTAACAGTGGTTTTGTTGATTCGTTCAGGGCATTTAATCCCGAACCGCATAATTATACCTGGTGGAGTTACCGGTCAAATGCGCGTGACAACAATAAAGGCTGGCGTATCGATTATCATATGGTAAGTAAAAATTTAAGAGATAAAATGCAAAGAGCCTTGATTTTGCCCGGAGCCATGCATTCGGATCATTGCCCGATTACGTTGGAGATAGACATTAACTAATTAGGGATGTTATTGTATTGGCAATTTGGAAATCCCACAATTTCTTATGGGATTTTTTTACTTTTTCATCGTTTTTTAATGATATAAAAAGTGTATTTTAGTTTTTCATTTACTAAAAACACAACCCATGAAAAAACAGTTTATCTTTCTTTTGGCCCTATCCTTATTCATTTCTTCCAATACCAAACTTAAAGCTGATGCAAAAGAACGCCTTAGCGATAAGGAATTGATTGTTTTAAATGATAGCACCTTAGCTAAAGAATTTTGGGAAAATTTAAAAGCTTTAAAAGGAAAAGCATTTGAAGGACAATTGATGAGCACTCCTGCCAACGATGATTTTGCAGGTAAAAAATTAGTGATGCATGTGCTTTTTGCAGATGATGAAACAATCTTGATTCCATTCAATGTTGGCGATAACCGATCAAGAACATGGATTTTGAAATACAAAAACGGCAGGATTGAACTCAAACACGATCACCGACATGAAGATGGCAGCCACGATAAACAAACCATGTATGGCGGAACATCAACAAATTCAGGAACGTCCAATATGCAAGTATTTCCGGCCGATCAAGAAACTGTTTCAGTAATTCCTGCTGCTTTTTCAAACGCCTGGTGGATTACTGTTGACAGCACCGTATACACCTATAACCTTAGACGATTGGGTACAGAAAGGGTATTTACGGTTTCTTTTGATTTAACCAAAGAAGTTGAAATTCCAAAACCTTCCTGGGGATGGGAAAAATTCAATAAATAATTAACAATTAATAATCGACAAATAAAAAACTTCGTAAACGAAAGGTAATGCTGAACAATAATTTCTCCATTAGTTCTCAATTTGATTAAGTTTCATTTACTTAATAAACTGGAGTATAATAAAAAAAGCAGCGATTAACCCAATAACGACCATTGTAATCGGCCTTATTTTAAAGCCCAGAAAGTGGGTGTATCTTGAAAGCCATTTTATTTTTGCAAGTGTAATGGTTTTTAGCGGTTTACGTTATGTGATCGAATAAATCTAATTTACATCCTCATTCGTCTAACAATTTATCAGCAAAACCCAGTCCACAATCTACCATTTATGCAGCTGCGGCTCTATCCATAAATGTTGCTGGACCATCAGTACTTCAATTGCTAGTGTTACAGCAGTAGATCCAGCAATACATAAAAAGTACCTTCAATATATTCTGGCATTAACTTCAAATTCATAAGCTTTTAGAATGTTAGGATACATTTAAAACCCTAAATTAAAATCAGGAATTCAAGGATTTAACGGACAAAAAGTAATACTATTATCAATTTGATGCACAAAATAAATGTATTATTGATAAATTCACAATTATTTCTTCCAAGGTTTTAACTTCAAATAGAAAAAGATACCAATAAGTGGCACAACACAAACAATAAAAATCCAGTAAAAAGGAATTTTTTGTCTTTTAAAATTTCTTCTTAAAATATCTGTTAAGCCATATATACTTGGCAAAAACCCTAATATTCCAACGATGAAAAAGAAGGATTTAGTCATACACTATATTATTAAAGAATTTATTCCAATCACTTTTACCTACTATCCTATTATATAGACTATCATTAATATTATGAAAAGTAGTAGGATAATTATTGATTTTAAAAGGATTGTTGGCTTTATCAATGGTGTAAAATTTAATATTTCTTAAGCCCATAAATTTTTGAAATTCATTTACTTTCTCAACAGCCTCCTCTGAGATAAAATAAAATTTGACTTGATTTGTTTTATAAATTAAGGCATCCAAATCATTAAATTCTTCGACACATGGCTTACACCAGGATGCCCAAAAGTGTATAAAAATATTTTTATTATCAAGGTCAATCTCAATTTCTTTTTGTTTTGAAACACTGTAAATATTTATGAATTTTTGTTTAATCAGGATTTTCGAATTTCGATTTAAAAGCATTATTTGATCAAACTTCTGAATTTTTTTATATACCGAAAATCCAAATGACCCAATTACGGCAATAACGGCAATTATGATTACTAGTTGTATAATTTTTTTCATTGATTCGAGAAGATGTATCCTACTCTTTTTTTATTAATTGGGTATTAATTCATTATCTGTATCGTCTGCACACCAAGCTGCACAGGCAATTGCAACAGAACCTGCACAACTTGGGCCAATTATAGTACAAACAAAATCACATTCAGGATCATCTGCGCATGCACCCCAAGCATCACCAACACACTCACGAACACAAGTCCACCATGAGCGCTTTAAGGTTAAGTAAAGACTGTTTTTATCTAATTTAAGTGAGAATGTTTGTTCATCAATCTTATCGCAATTTAACAAAAATGCAGTTTCTCCATAGACACTATTATAATTAAAACTTATTATATCACCTATTTCATTGCGTGTAAATAGTTCAATGATAGTAACAAAAGATCCTGTTTCTGTTGTTGTGAAGAGAATATTTCCAAGAATTTTTTCATTAATTGCGGATTGTAAAGAGTAAAATGTAACTCCTTTTTCTTGAGATTGATTAAAATTATTCAAGTCAAGCCCTTTTGCCAGTGATGGATATGTTGACTTCAGGGTTAAAAAGTCATTACTTTTTAAAAAATTGCATAACAGTTTAGGGTATTCGTTTGTATCAGATTGCTCCGTTCCTATTTTTGAGCAAGAACTTAATACTATCATAAAAAATGAAAGTATCAAAAAAAATGGTTTTTTATGGTTTAAACTTTTAATTTGACAATAATTGAATAGTTTTCATCTATCTCGAATTAATACCTGATCAGTTTAATTGTAAAGCAGGATCATAAATGCTATTTATTCAAGCTTAGCGTTTTGTTAAGTTTTATGCTGACCGATAAAACATGCAACCAAAAAGCAGTAACGAATCAAATCAAACTAAATACTAAATATAATTTGGGGAGTATAAAAATTGAAAAATCAATAGGCAAATCACCTGTTAATTCCAATTATCGCTAAAAGGTAACCCTTCTAACTTGGATATATTTTCAATTTAGAATAATTCTCGATAAGCATTTGAAGTACACCAAAGTTTTCATAGGTATACTGCTGAAAAAGAAGATCATAAATATCAAGCACTAATTAGTATTCGCCGTTTTTTCTGACCTGCCCTATGCTTCAACATATCGCTCATTTTTTTCTGAAAAATTGACCTATTAAAATTCTTAAAGAAGCTCCTTTTGCAATAATAAGGGTGGAAATCTTGTAAGCAATCGCAAAGCTTTCAAATGTTGGATTCAAGACAAAAGAACAAATCAATTTTGAACAAACTAATGTTGTGCAAAGTTTTAAACTTAGCACAGCGATGAAATTTCGACATTTGAATGAGTATTTTCTAAAATAATAAAAAACACAAATCCAACAATAGGAATAAACCCTAATAATGATTTAAGAAAACTCTTTTTCAAGCCATAAAAAAGGGTGATCGGAAAGGCCGTAAAAAAGAATGTGATAAAAATGAGAAAAACAATCTCAGACAGGTTCGTGTAAAATTTAAAAGTTTTAATGCCTTCTTCAAAATAAAAAAACAAATTACTAAAAAGGAAGGCAATCAGAAAAAAGATAAAAAATTCTTTGTTTTTTTTCATGCGATTGTAATTTAATTGTTTATTGTCTGCTCTTTATACCATAAAATTAATAATGTCAAGCTAATATTCAATAGATTTTTAAAATGAAATTGGTTATTGAATTTAATGGAATCCTATTCAGCTGAACATTGTTGTGCGAAGTTTAAAACTTCGCACAGCAAATTTAAGTGTAACATTTTGAACAAAGAGTAGTCTTATTTACAAAAACCTTCCAATCATGATAAAAAATTACTTCAAAACCACCTTTCGCATCTTTATGCGCAACAAGGGCTATACTTTTCTGAATATTTTCGGCTTATCAATCGGGATGGCCATAAGTATTATCGGGTTGCTCTATGTGTTTAATGAGCTGAGTTACGACCGTTTTAATAAAAATGCAGATCGGATTCATCGCATTGCAGTGGAAGCCTTATCCGGAACCACAGAAATTTATCAAACTTATACAGCAGCGGCATACACGAAGGCCTTGTATGACGATTTTCCGGAGATTGAAAAAATTACCCGAATTGCTTCCTGGGATTTCGAATTTGAATATCAGGATAAAAATTTTATTGAGAATGAAGTTTTTATTGTCGATTCTACTTTTTTCGACATCTTCACCATTCCTGTCATAGCCGGAAAGCCTGACAGGTTGTTGAACGAACCCAATTGTGTAGTTTTAACTGAAAGTACCGCAAAAAAATATTTTGGCAACGCAAATCCGATCAATCAAATCATTCGAAGTGATACAGTAAGTTATAAGGTAATTGCAGTTGTTCAGGATGTTCCTAAAAATTCACATTTTCATTTCAATATTGCTTTATCATTAATCAGCATTGACGGTTCTTACAATAATCCCGCTTGGTTTGCCAATAATTTCAGGGCTTATATTTTACTTCATAAAAATGTAGATTATAAAGCAGTTGAAGCTAAATTTCCTGCCTTTGTCGACAAATACCTATTTGGTGGTACTTATGCCGAACGTAGTTCGGGAGGAAATAAATGGGAACTTTATTTACAACCACTGCTTTCCATTCATCTGAATTCCGATTTACGGGGAGAATTCGAAGCTAATGGCCGTAAGGAATATGTTAATGTGTTTTTAATTGTATCCATCTTCATCTTACTTATTGCCTGTATCAATTTCATTAATCTTTCAACAGCGAAATCAACCAGAAGGGCAAAAGAGGTTGGGATCAGGAAAGTGATTGGATCGGGCAAACTTGAATTAATAAAACAGTTCATCGGTGAATCGTTAACAACCAGTTTTATTGCTTTAATCTTAGCTCTCGTTTTTGTTGAAATCATTCTTGCACTTTTACCCGAATTTATTGGCCTCGATTTACAAATGCCCTATTTCAGTATAATTTATACCATTCCGGGTTTAATATTTCTGGGCATATTTGTCGGGATCATCTCAGGAATTTATCCTGCAATGGTTTTATCGGCATTTCGCCCAATTGTAGTTTTAAAAGGCACCTTAAGTCAGGGAGGAAAGTCTGCCTGGTTAAGAAATGCCCTGGTTATTTTCCAGTTCATGATATCAGTCATTCTGATTATTGGAACATTTGTCATTTCCAGTCAACTCAATCTTTTACAAAATGAAAATTTAGGTTTCAATAAAGAAGAGGTTATTGTAATCAATAATACCAGTACACTTGGAAATTCTATTCAGGTAGTTAAAAATGAAATTAGTACCCTTCCTTTTGTGCAGAATGTGTCTTTTTCAAGCCGTTTGCCGGGAATTCCATTAAGTAATTGGGGTTGCAGGGCCGAAGGCAGGGAAGGTGGCTTTACTTTAAATTTATTTTATTCGGATGAAGACCTGGATGATGTATTAAATTTAGAATTGACAAAGGGAAGGTATTTCTCAAAAGAATATGGAACAGATACTCTGGCCATCATTATTAATGAAGAAGCTGAAAAATTGATTGGGTTTGATGAAATATTAGGAGCAAGGATAACCTTCGGCAGAAATGTATACCTGCATGTAATTGGGGTGGTAAAAAACATTCATTATGAATCGAAACACCAAAAAATACACCCAATGGCAATTCTTAATAACAATAGCAGAAATAATTTTTCGGGATATTTGACCGTCAGGGTTTCTTCTGATAATGTTGCTCAAATGATCACCGGATTGACCGATATTTGGGATAAACATGCCCAAGGCATACCAATCGATTATAATTTTTTGGATAAACAATATGATGCATTATATGATAATGAGATGCAGACAAAAAAATTATTTTTGGCATTTTCTTTCCTTGCAATTTTTATTGCTTGTTTAGGATTGCTTGGCTTGGCTTCTTACATGGCTCAGCAAAAAACTAAAGAGATCGGAATTAGAAAAACCTTCGGGGCCTCGATGACTAACATTACACTATTGCTATCAAAGAGTTTTTCAAAATGGGTGATTATTGCCAATATTATAGCATGGCCTATTGCTTGGTATTTTTTCAATAATTGGTTAAATAATTTTACGGAAAGAGAAGAACTGGCATGGTGGTATTTTGCACTTGCGGCTGTTATTTCGATTTTTATTGCATTATTAACCATAGGTTATCAAACGATTAGTGCTTCAAAAGCAAATCCCATTGATTCGTTGAGGTACGAATAATTTGGTTTAACTAGTTTATAATTTGATTTTGCTAATCTAGATTTGGAGTGTCCGGACAAGTTGATTAATTAAATTTCTTATTTTAGCTAAGCGTTTTTTAATCATTAAAGATCCTAATTAGCATAAATCAGAGAAGTATTTACTATGATTGAATTCCTAAGTTTTGGCAATAAAAAAGGAGAATAATTTCTTATTCTCCCTTTCAATTTAAGCGGTTCTGTTAAAAATGATGCGCTAACAGCGTATTATAGTATCATTTGTTTGATTCATATTAACACATACGATTAATCATCTGACTCCACGAATCACGATCTTTCACAATAAACTTTAATTCTTTACCTTCTTTGGTAATCAGGCTCAAACCATTCTGGAAAATCATTCGGGTTTTAAAATACATTAATTCGCGAATTTCTTTAGGCTCAATCTCTATGTTTAATCCATTCACTTTATCAGCAAGTTGTTTGAAATAAAGTCGTTGATTTGTTAAAATTAATTTCCCTTTTACCTGATTATCGGTGTTTAAATATTGAGCATTACCTGCTTTGGTAACTACTTCGTTGGCGTATAGTGCAATGGTCATGATATATTCTTTAAATGTGTTTACTTCTGCTAATTATAAAAGCATGAATTATGCCAAATGTTTTAATGTGTTGTAAGAGAGTAATAAAGGAAGGTTTTACCCTATTCATAATAAGGAAGAAATGTACGAATACATTACAATTGTGTACGAAATTATGCAGTATCAGCCAAATAGCAACTTAAAAATATCTTCAATTTTTCGAACAGGAGTGATCTTAATACCCGGATTTTTGATGTCCGGGCCCTTTAAATTATATTTTGAAACAAAAATTTGCTCAAACCCAAGTTTTTCAGCTTCGATGATTCTTTGATCAATACGGTTAACGGGTCGGATTTCACCTGAAAGCCCAACTTCTGCAGCAAAACAATTTTTTTGTTCAATAGGGATGTCTTCGCTTGAAGATAAAACCGCACTAACTACTGCCAGATCGAGAGCAGGGTCATCTACTTTAATCCCACCTGCGATGTTTAAAAATACATCTTTAACACCTAACCTGAATCCACTTCGTTTTTCGAGTACAGCAAGGAGCATATTTAATCTACGCAAGTCAAACCCTGTAGATGAACGTTGAGGTGTACCATAAGCAGCAGAACTTACGAGGGACTGAATCTCAATTAACATGGGCCTGATCCCTTCAATAGTCGATGCAATTGCTACTCCACTTACATTTTCATCTCTTTGTGAAATTAATATTTCGGAAGGATTTGGAACTTCGCGTAAGCCACTGCTCTGCATTTCATAAATCCCAAGTTCGGAAGTTGAACCAAATCTGTTTTTTGTGGATCGTAGTATTCGATAACCATGATTGCGATCTCCTTCAAATTGAAGAACCGTATCAACCATGTGTTCTAATATTTTGGGTCCTGCAAGTTGGCCGTCTTTTGTAATGTGCCCTATTAAAAACACAGGAGTTTGAGTTAATTTCGAATATTTCTGCAATTCGGAAGCACATTCACGAATTTGCGAAATACTACCGGCAGAGGATTCAATATAATCGGTGTGAAGCGTTTGGATTGAATCGATGATCAATACATCCGGTGCTATTTGCTCAATTTGATGAAATATATTTTGGGTTGAGGTTTCGGTCAAAACATATAAATGATCTCCAGTTAACTTAACACGTTCAGCGCGCATTTTGATCTGTTGGCTACTTTCCTCACCGGTTACATATAAAATTTTTTGGGTGTTCATTTTTAGGGCAACCTGGAGCATCAAAGTAGATTTTCCAATCCCCGGTTCACCTCCAATTAGTATTAATGAGCCGGGAACCATTCCACCTCCTAAAACCCGGTTTAATTCTTGATTTTTAGTATCAATTCGATTCCCCGAACTCATTTCAATATCGCTGATCAATTTCGGGCGACTGTTTTCTCGCGAGGCTAATTGAAATGGGAGATTCGTTTTTGTTGATTCTTTTTGAATGATCTCTTCTGCATAGGTGTTCCATTCGCCACAGGAAGGGCAGTTCCCAATCCATTTCGAAGATTGCGAACCACAATTCTGACAATAAAAGGTAGTCTTGGTTTTGGCCATTGAATTATTTTTCTGGAAGATAAAGATAAGAATTTATTAAAGGTCTTTGATCTTGTTTTCAATGATTGTGGTAGAATAACCCGGCAAAAAATCAAGTGTAATGATTTGGCCACCTTTGGCTTTTACAATGTCATGACCAACAATGTCTTCAGCATTATAATCACTTCCCTTTATTAAAACGTCCGGCTTTATTATATTGATCAAATTCCATGGAGTTTCCTCTTCAAATAGGACTATTGCATCAACAAAAAAAAGTGAAGCAAGAATTGAAGCTCTGGAGTTTTCATCGGTAATTGGTCGGTTTGAACCTTTTATCTTTCGAACAGACTTATCGGTATTCAAGCCAATAATCAGAATATCACCAAAGTCTGATGCTTTGGAAAGGTAATCAATATGTCCTAAATGCAGCAGGTCGAAGCAACCATTGGTAAATATTATTTTTCTTTCCTTAAATCTCCAAATATTTAATTGAGATTTTAATTTCCTGGATGAAAATATTTTATTTTGAATGATCTCAGTTTTTTGCATGATCATCAATTTTTTGAGCGCCTACAAGCATAAAATAAGAAAAGGTTCCAACAACAATGAGCATTAAACTTTGTGAGGTGTGAATTAAAGTAGCCCAAGTTGCAGCCATGTCATTGGGAATTTTATAGATTTCGAATAAAACGGCTTTAACGATAAAATGATAGGCGCCTAATCCTCCCGGAACAGGGGCGACCATACCTATGCTTCCAAGGGTAAGAACTGTTATACCATCAATAATTGTCAGATGTGATGTTGCCTCCAGTGAGAAAAATACTACATAGGTCATTAAAAAATACATGCCCCAAATAACCAGGGTGAAAAATAAAAAAGCCGCTCTTCTTTTTAATTTCATTATAGTTTTTAAACCGTCAAGAAACCCCTTAAAGAATTTAGAGCTTTTTATATACAAGTTGGATTGATGAAGCCTGGCTTTAAAAATTTTATATAAAATGGTTACAACAACAATTAAAACGGTTAATGCGATAAGGAAAATCAAAATAACATATAGATTATTCGAAAACTTTGATAATAGGGGTTCGATAATGAGCTTGTTCACAAAGCCGCCAACAATTTCTAATTGAAAAACAACGACAAAAATCATCATTATGATCAATACGATTAAATCAAAAAAACGCTCGGCTACTACGGATCCAAACAGAGAGTCAAATGGAATATTTTCGCGTTTGCTAAGCATGCCGCATCGTGAAACTTCGCCTAAACGCGGCAATGCCAAATTAGCAAAATAGCCAACCATCACAGCATAAAATGTTGTTTTGGTTCTGGTTTTGTAACCCATTGAGTTAATCAGGATATTCCACCTCATAGCTCTCGCTAAGTGACTTATTATCCCCAAAACGAAGGATAGAAGGATCCACCAGTAATTCGCTTTAAATATTTCTTGTATAACATTTCCAACATCAACTTTTCTAAAAACCAACCACAATAGGGTTAACCCTAACATGAAGAATGCTAAAAAGTTGAGGGTAGAAAAAAGTTTCTTTTTCAAAAGCTTATTTTAATTGATTACTAGTGTCGGGGAATAAAATATGGGGTTTGAATTTTTTTGCTTCTTCAAAGTCCATGCTTGCGTACGAAACAATGATAACCTTATCACCTATTTCTGCTTTACGCGCTGCTGCTCCATTTAATGAGATAATACCTGACCCGCGTTGCCCTTTGATTACATACGTATCCAAACGCTCACCATTATTGATATTGTAAATATGAACTCTCTCGTTTTCAATTAGATTAGCAGCATCCATTAAGTTTTCATCAATGGCAATGCTCCCGATATAATTTAGGTCAGCCTGCGTAATAGTTGCCCGGTGTATCTTTGATTTTAATATATCAATTTTCATGAGGCAAAATTATAAAACAATTGTTCAAAAATTAAATATAAATAAAAATTTAGATTTTCAGCCTAATTTAATATTATCTATTAAACGTACATTACCTAAAAATGCTGCAATTAAGGCAACCGAATCCTTTTTAGTTGTAGTTTGAGCATCGAAAGGGAGGAGTGATTTGTTGTTGACAATTGCCAGATACTCAACCTTAATTCCCTCAAGTTGGTTTAAATTTTGAATGGCTTTTTGAATGATCTCAGCAGCATTTTCTCCGTTAAAAGAGTGTTTTATTGAAATTAAACTTTGATAAATTTGAGGGGCAACAGCTCTTTCTTTCTTAGTCAGACGCATATTTCTTGAACTCATCGCCAGACCGTCCTTTTCCCTGATGGTAGGGCAAGGGATGATTTTTACCGGGATATTTTCCATTTCAACCAAACGATGAATGATTGCCAATTGTTGAAAATCTTTCTCTCCAAAGTAGGCGAAGTCGGGTTGAACTATCTCGAATAATTTTTTTACCACAATAGCAACTCCATTAAAGTGTCCGGGCCTGAACTCTCCTTCCAATATTTTATCAAGTTGTCCAAAATCAAACTGTGTCATATCTGGTTCAGGGTAAATTTCAGAAACTTCCGGGATAAAAACCATTTGACATCCGGCCTTTTGTAATTTCTCGCAATCCGATTGCAGATCATGAGGATATTTTTCTAAATCTTCTTTATTGTTAAATTGAATTGGGTTTACAAAAATACTACAGACACAAATGTCGTTTTCGGAAACAGCTTTTCTGATTAATACAAGATGGCCTTCATGCAGAGCACCCATCGTTGGTACAAATCCGATTGACTTGCTTGCAGCACGTTCTTTATTCAGGGCATTTTTTAGGGCACTTATCTGTTGAATACGAATCATTTAGGAAGCGTTTGTTTTTAATAAAAGTTTTATTGTTCCTTTTGAAGAATTTTAAGTAAATCCATTTCTAGGGAAATTTTTGGATTTTCAACAATTCTGCCAATCTCATTGTCGTTTTTATAAATAATGAAGGTTGGAACATACTTTATTTTAAGATCGTCAATACTTAATTCATGGGATTTTTTTAATCGATCAACTGCGATAATCGTAAGATTTAAATCATCAAAGCCGATCTCATCAAGTACTTTTATAAATCTTGGAACTTGTATTTCACTATCATAACACCAAGATCCGAAAACAAGTTTAATAGTGATATTTTCAAGATGATTTTTTAATTTTGTAATTGTATAAATGTCGGAGTTATATCCAGCATATTGAAAGTTAAAAGCCACACCAAATGTTCCTTCTTTAAGTCCATCCCGATTACATTGGTCGATCAGGATTTCGCTCCCAACCCTTTTGTCAATGTATTTTTCATTGAACTCTTGCGCAAAAATACTATTCATATTTATGACGATAAATAAGCAATAAATAAAGATCCGTTTCATAATTTATAGGTTTTAGAAGAACAAATATAACGATATACTGCTTGAAATTTAAAAATTTTATTATACATTTGTTAAGTTCTATAAACAATTTAATTAAGGGTACTTAAAATGGATGTTTCTTCTACCGTCGAGAAATTTTTAAAAACGATTTATAATTTAGAGTTACGCCATCAAAAAGCATCGGGTTCGAACATGGCATCAAAGTTGAATATTTCACCAGCTGCAATAACAGATATGGCAATCAAGCTTGCCG
Source organism: Bacteroidota bacterium (assembly GCA_018816945.1). Classification (NCBI taxonomy): domain Bacteria; kingdom Pseudomonadati; phylum Bacteroidota; species Bacteroidota bacterium. The sequence continues at coordinate 46,895 of JAHIVC010000009.1, forward strand.
GGCAGGACCTTATTAATTATCAGAAACATAAAAGTATTACACTTACCCCAAAAGGGAAAAAAATCGCATTATTAGCATCCCGAAAACATCGGCTTTGGGAAACATTTTTACATCGAACATTGAGCCTTAATCTGGATGAGATTCATGTGGAAGCCGAGCTAATTGAAGGCTATACATCTGAATTTTTATTAGGAAAAATTGATGAATATTTAGGATTTCCGGAACATGATCCTCATGGAGACCCAATACCTGATAAAAAGGGGGTCTTACCTGAGGAACAAGATTTTTCCCCTTTAAACAAAAGTAAACCCGGATCCTATCAAATTGAGCGACTTTATTTTGAAAGCGATGAATTGAATGATTTTTTCACGGAATACGAATTTAAGGTTGGTGATATTCTTGAATTGGTATTGATTTTCAAAATGGATAATGCATTACTTATTAAAAGAAATAAAGTGACCATGGTGATCAGCGAAAATATTGGATCAAAAATGCTGGTGAGCAAATTAAGCGAATAATAAGTTAGCAAAAGATCTGATTCTTACCTGATAATATTATTTTTATTATAACCTAACTATTTCGGAATATTCATTTAACATCATTTATTCATTATTTGGAATCAAACTAAATAATTAATTATCTTTGCAGTTGATAAACGAATTAATTGTTGGTTAAACTATTACAGATGAAAAAAATTGGAATATTCTATGGATCTTCAACAGGCAATACAGAAGTAATTGCTGATAAAATCCAACAAATGTTCGGCGAAGAACATGCTGATGTATTCAATATTGATGCCGTAGAAAAGAGCGAAATTGAGCCATACCAATATCTAATCTTTGGAACTTCAACTTGGGGTTTAGGTGACATGCAGGATGATTGGGAAGAATTTATGGATGAATTAAAAACAATAGATCTTTCAAAAAAGAAAGTGGCCTTATTTGGTCTTGGCGATCAGGAAGTTTATTCAGGAAGCTTTGTTAATGGAATGGGTGAATTGTTTGAACAGATCTCAAAAAGAACAAAAATCGTTGGCCATTGGCCCATTGATGATTATGATTTCGTGGCATCAAAAGCCTTGAAGAATGGTAAATTTGTTGGCTTGGCCATCGATTTTGATAATGGGCAAAAGAAAGTTGATGAATACATTGAAAAATGGGTAAAACAGCTTAAAGAAGAATTTAAAGGTTAAATTAAAGGCTGCAAATATGCAGCCTTTATCTTTAAGTTTTGAATATTATATTGTGTTCAAGAAGTTTTAGGCTCTGTTGTAATGACCATATCTTGTTTTTTCCCATCCATCCTAATTAGTAGCGGGTTTTTAAAGCGGATATGTTTAAAGTACTTGGTTTGATTGACAACTTCTTGTTTTTTAAATAAATCTTTGTTTATAAAACTTGTCGAAAATTCTTGCTGAATGGAGTAATACCCAACATTCATTGCGGTTACATTATGAAAAAAATGTGAACCGGAAGAACCATCCAATGGATAATCTTGTAAGCTGGTTTCAATAATGACAGCAGCATTCGAAATTTGAGGCCAACGAACTGGAATTCCAATCCATCGATCCCGAGTCCCCCATCTTCCGGGACCGATTAAAACATATTTACGATTTTCATTGATCATCTTCCTGTTTAGCTGATCAATTTCATCCACCATCGCTGAAGTTTGATTTTTATCAAATGTAGTTTCATCAACATAAATGATATCATCAATATGCTTTAAAAGTCCATTTCCCATTCCCTTTTCTGCATAAATCAGGATGTCTTCATTATTAATATTGTCAATATTAAATTCGAAATCATGGGCATTGGCAATAAGGGGTTTGATTTGTAATAAGTAGAACGATGCTTTATTATTTTCGTCTTTTCTTAAATCTACTGCATATTCAATTTCAACCGGCGATCCCAAGGCTTCCTGCACTACATCAAGAACAGTCTCAATGGTTTTAGCTAATGGGATGTAATTGTATTTTAAAATGTTGGCAAAATTAATAATTCGAGGACCTGGCCTGTCGATACCCGGATAAATAGAATTGTTGTCTGCATCATAAACAGAGGCACAATGGGTAATATTCTTGTGCTTTTCAGCTAAATCAATATCCAGATAGGAAAGTCCAGCCGTATCGCCTTCGAGCAGGTTCAAATCTTTTTTCCCGAGGTCAACTGCATAAAATTTCAACTGAGAATTTTTAAACTGATCCTTAGGTGAATTAATTTCTGTTTGTGGATATTTGGGCGAGAAACGATAGGCTTTCTCTCCTTCAACCACATACTTACCTAAACCTACTGCAGCAACAGCAAAGCCTTCTTCAGGTTTCATATGCCCGAAGGGATAGTAATTATATGATTGCGCCACTCCTGAAATATGCGGATAGTAGTAATCACCATATGTATTTCCAACTACTTCCTGTAATATGATGGCCATTTTTTCATCTTCAATTTTATAATTTACAGCTTCAATATAGGCCATAGCAATCGGCGAATAAATAGAAGCATATACCAATTTGATTGCATTCATGGTTTGTTCAAGACGAATATTGATGTCAGGATGATTATTGGGCAGTAAAAAAGTGTCAAAAATTCCTGCAAAAGGCTGCATTAACGAATCTTCAAATAATCCTGAGGATCTGACTGCTATTGGGTTTGTGATTTTGCGAAGTATAATTTTTAATCTTTTTGTTAAAGTTTCACTAAGACTACTTTGTATGAATATTTTTTTGACACTTTCATAATCAACACCGGAAATCAGAATCTCCCTTAGGTTATTCTTTTCAATAAACCGCTCAAATTCATTGGTTCCAATAACTGAGGTTTTGGGTGAACGAATATTGATATCTGAAACATGTTTTGAGAAATTATAATTATAGATCAATGAATTAATGAAAGCTAATCCTCTTCCTTTTCCGCCCAGAGATCCGTTTGATAAGCTTACGATATTTGATTCATCAAGGATCGCACCTTCATCAAATGGGATGATTTTACCTTTATTCTGTTCATTTCTAAACTTTTGTAATACATCGATTAAAACTTCCCTCAGGTTTTCTGCATCTTTAAAATCAGTTACTTTATGAGGACGTAAAACTTTCGCGGCTTGTATTTCACCACGGGCCATCAACCACAATGAGAAGTGGTCTTTTTCTGCATGATATAGAAGCGTTTCTGCAGAAATCGTTTTTAACTGAGCTTCAAATTCTTTTAGTGAATGAGCAATTCCGATTTGAGCTCCCTTTTTATCACGGTAAATAAAATTACCAAAACCAAGATAATAGGTTATGAAACTTTGAAAATCAAGTAGTAATGTTTCAGAATTTTTATTGATAAATGTTGACTTCAGATCATATGCTTTTTTTGCATTGGACTGATCTGATGATTGGATAATGATGGGAATATTGCTAATTCTATTTTTTATATATTTGGTCAATTCAAATCCGGCATTTGAGTTTTCTTCACCGTCTTTAGAATAGCTTACATCCGTAATTAAGCAAAGCAGATTGTCCTTAAATTTATTAATAATCTCAATGGCACCTTCATAGGTAGAAACTAATAGGATTTTTGGCCGAGCCCTCATTCGAAGCACTTTAAATAAGTCATCGGTGCTCACATCGTCAATTATACGTTTGGTTTGTTCCATTACTATTTGGTAAAGTAATGGCAGATAACGCGAATAAAATATTGGTGAATCTTCAACAAGTAAAATAATTCGCACCATTCCAATTTGAGTATCATTTTCAGCATTGATCATATCTTCAACTAATTTGATCATAGAGAAGAAGATTCTGGAATCGCCATTCCAAACAAAGGTGCGATCGATACTGATGGTGTTTTTGGTGATTCGCTCGTAAAATTCGATATCGCTATTATTGTTTAATAAAACAAAAATTGGAATATAAGGGAATGATTTTTTAATCTGTTTACTCAAATTTGGCGGAGTTACCCTATCCACCCCAACCATCAAAATAATTAAATCAAAGTGTTTCGAGTTTAATTGTTCAAAAGCTTCTTCGCTTGACGAAACCCCGGTTATTCTGGGAACGGAAGTCAAATTTAATTGATGATATTCACCCAATACGTGCTCAGAAAATTTTCCTTCTTTTTCAATGCTATATGCATCATATAAATTGGCAATCAATAAAATCTCTTTTACCTTAAATGGCATTAAGTCATGATAGATGTCACGATTAACATTGCTTTTGTTCAGGAACTTTTGCAATAGTTTCCGACCCGAAATAGGTGATTGAAGAGTGGGTTTTATTTCTTCTGATGGCGCTTTACCAGTTTTAGACAGTAATTGTTTGGCCTTTAAACTATTGATATATCCGATAATTAAATTGGAGATATTTATGATCAGGTGCCTTTCTTCTTCCAAAAAGGGTCCCTCATCAAAATCAGGGAATTTTTTCGAATAAAATACCTCAATATTCCCTTTCTGACCATCTACGCTTTCAAAATCTTGAATTTGAACCCATTTTGTCTTCTTAAAGCCGGGAGAGGTGCATTGTTCATCCGCGTAAGTTATTCTAACAGATGTGAATTCAGGGTATTGATATGCCCTGGGTAATATGAGGCAGATTTGCTGTAAGGTTTCGTTAATTGGCTTTCCGGCCTTTAAAATCTCAGTAGTTTGATTAATGGCCGCAAGTTCCTTTAGTCGCTCAATATTTTCCTTCTTTAATCTCTGATATCCATTATTTGATCCTGAAACTATCATAATTCGTTTGTTTTATACAAAACTAAATGAAAATGTTTTGAAATTTAATTTTACAATGTATTTAATTAGGCATTTCTTCAGAAGATTATTAATTTCGCATGCGGTTAAACCAGCGTATCAGGTTAGATGTCAAAAATCAGTATATTCATTGTTGACGACCATCAGGTTGTTTGTGACGGGATTAAAGCCTTATTATCTGACGCAGATGATATTGAGGTTCTTGGCACGGCCAGCAATATCGACAATTTAATTTCCAAAACAAAAGAAACAGCTGTTCATATTTGCCTGATTAACATTTATGATCCCACTGATGCTGAGATAGAAAATATCCGGAAAGTAAAAAAAGAACTGCCCAACATGAACCTGCTTATCCTTTCGATGAATAAAAGCAAGAGTTTTATTTTGAAAACTCTGAAGGCAGGAGCAAGAGGATATTTGACAAAAGACACCAATCGTAGTGAATTGATCGAAGCCATATATACCATTCGTGGAGGTTATGATTATTATGCAAAATCAATTGCGAATATTGTTCTTAATAATTATTTGAAAGAAACAGATGTTGCCCATCAATTAATCGATCAACAGGAAAACAGTTTATCAACCCGAGAAATAGAAGTACTGGAATTGTTCGGACAAAGTCTTACTAACAAAGAAATTGCTGACACTTTATTTATTAGTGTCCGAACCGTTGAATCGCACAAAAATAATGTGATGAAAAAACTGAATCTGAGAACAACTGTTGACCTTGTCAAATTTGCCATCTCAAACAATATTATCAAGATTTAATCAGTGAGCCTATGATTTTGATTCCCAAAATCATTTAGCCGAACTCCTGCCAGACGTTATATCCGCCGAAGGAGGGCATGCTGGGATCCCGAGCGATAGTCGAGGGATCTCATGGGTTTAATTCCCAGAAGCTTGCTCCGGAAGAAAGGGTTCAGGACTAGCACTGGAGTTTAATATCATTGATTCATCACGTCCAATACCTTATCTCATTCAAAGAATATTTATGTTGAACACTTCAGTAGTCAGTTCTCCGCTTATGACAGTTACTGGATCAACCTTAAAAATAATGCTATCACCGATATTAACCGTGACATAATAACGTGTGGTTTCGGGCATTGTAAAATCACTATCCAAAGGAACGGGAACATCATTTTTGTAGAAATTTCCAATAGAGTCAGTTGTTAGTTTAAATGAAATAGCTGAAGTGAGATTCGTAAAAAAAATATTTGCATCTCTAATTCGATTAACCCTATTGGTCGAAACATAACCTTCAATTCGGGCATTTGGTATTGGAAGATGCTCGAGAGAAAAGTTGAACTCATGATTTGTATGCTCATAAATATAAATTGCTTGTTCAAATAGGTCTGCAACAGCTGAATTTATTTCAACCTTATATTTTGCGTAATCAATGGCAGCTTCCTTAAACTGATTATTTGCTAAAATTTGGGCAGAAGAGGAGGCTTGACCTTTGTTACTGTTTGTTCCCGGAAGATTTGACATGTGGCTGATTTTACCTGAAATAATCCCGGTTAACGTCTCTACATAAAAAATATAAGTTCCGGTTTTTACATAAGCTCCTTTCCAATGCCCTTCAAAAGAATTGTTAATAGGGTTAAAATTTAGTTTAACTTTTTCAATCAACTTGCCATTTATATCTACAATATTACCTTGTTTCGAAATGTCAAGTTTTGTTTTTATAACAATTCCGTGATCGGACCCGGTTCCATTATTTGAGATATAAACTTGGGTTCTTGCATTTTGGTCAATCAGTAAATCAGCAATACCAACATAATTGTTAACGATGGGCAAGCTATCAATTAAAAGTTCGCCATTATGATTTGTGAATCCATTGTAAATAAGTTTTGAAGTTTGACTCACGCTATCCAATAACATGAATTTAATCTCTGCATTTGGTAAAGGAAATCCCTGAATATTTGTCCGAGTAATTATTTGTCCCGAATAAAGTGTATCGGAAGAACTGGCACTTTTAAGAAAGTTGATTTCATCAGGAATCATAGTTCCATTTAGCATTACTAAAGAGAATAAAAGTAATATGGAGATTAACATTAAAGTTCTTGGTTTTTCATTCTTCTTCATGCCACTTATAGTTTTTTGGATACAATAATCGATTTCTACGCTAAAAATACCTTAATGTTCACATCCATAGTTGTCAAGCTAAAAAAACGTCCTAAAAACTGCCATAACATTGCAAAACTGCCTTTGCGTGTTTTACTGATTTTGATACGTGAACCACCGAAATTAGTCCTTAAAATGTAAATCATGGACTAAAATTTTTTAATATTGACCTGTGAAAAAATTAACATCACTTATTAATTTAAAAACTTAAAATTATGGCATTAGATCAAAAGGTAAATGATTTTATGGCAAAAGTAATTGCTAAAAATCCAGGTGAATCTGAATTCCACCAAGCCGTTCACGAAGTAGTTGAATCTTTGATTCCTTACGTTGAAGAAAACCCAAAGTACAAAGCTGCAAAGATTCTTGAGAGACTAACTGAGCCTGAAAGGATTATTTTATTCAGGGTTCCTTGGTTGGATGATAAAGGAGAAATCCAAATCAATAAAGGATACAGAATTGAAATGAATAGCGCCATTGGACCTTACAAAGGGGGATTGCGTTTCCATCCAACAGTAAACCTTGGTGTTTTAAAATTTTTAGCATTTGAGCAAGTTCTTAAAAACAGCCTAACAACACTTCCTATGGGTGGAGGAAAAGGCGGATCTGATTTCGATCCTAAAGGAAAATCAGACAATGAAGTTATGCGCTTTTGCCAAAGTTTTATGACAGAATTACAACGACATATTGGTCCTGACACAGATGTTCCTGCTGGTGACATTGGTGTTGGTGGTCGTGAAATTGGTTTCTTATTCGGACAATACAAAAGACTTCGTAATGAATTCACCGGTGTTTTAACTGGTAAAGGATTAGGTTGGGGTGGATCATTAATCCGTCCTGAGGCAACCGGATATGGTGCTACTTATTTTGCTCAAAATATGCTAGCAACAAGAGGCGACTCTTATAAAGGAAAAATCGTTGCTATTTCTGGTTCCGGAAACGTTGCTCAGTATGCTTGTGAAAAAGTTACCGAATTAGGTGGTAAAGTTGTTACTTTATCTGATTCTGCAGGTTTCATTTATGATAAAAATGGAATTGATGCCAATAAATTAGCTTATCTGATGGAACTGAAAAATGTTAAACGAGGTAGGATTAAAGAATATGCTGATAAATTCGGTTGTGAATATTTCGAAGGAAAACGTCCTTGGTTTGTTAAATGTGATGTAGCGATGCCTTGTGCTACTCAAAATGAAGTTAACGAAGAGGAAGCAAAAACTTTGATCGCAAATGGATGTTTCGTTGTTTCTGAAGGAGCAAACATGCCTTCAACCCCTGATGCAATTGCAGTTTACACAGCAGCAAAAATTCTTTACGGCCCTGGTAAAGCAGCTAATGCTGGTGGTGTTGCCGTTTCTGGTCTTGAAATGTCACAAAACTCACTTCGCCTATCTTGGACACGCGAAGAAGTTGATAGCCGTTTAAAACAAATTATGAAAGATATTCACACTACTTGTGTTACTTATGGAACTCAAGGTGAATACATTGATTACGTAACAGGTGCCAATATTGGTGGTTTTGTAAAAGTTGCAGATGCCATGTTAGCCCAAGGTGTTGTATAACACAATTAACTAACCTAATTAGTCGAACCCTGTCATTAAATGACAGGGTTTTTTTATAATTTTCATTTAAAAGTCTCAGGATTATTGATCTATTTTATGAATACAAAATTTATTCAGAAATTTTATATCTGAACAGCCTCTAAGAGTTTTTTAAGTTCTGCGATTTTGTCGTTGTACCCAAGTTTTGTATATGCTAATATCATATCTTCAAGAAGACGATGGATGATTGTTTTGTTATCACAGGGAACATAATAATTATCGCTTGGCTCCAGTTTCATTTGCCTGACGAACAGATCAATTTCATTTTTAGTAAAAACTTTTCCTTTATTAAATGGGTTCAAATAGAATAAAACATCATCTTTTTCAATTACATCATTTAAAATGGATATTTCATCAACATAAGCCAAAACAAAATGATTAGGCAAATTGACTCCGTAAACAGGAATTTTTAAACTACGACAGACTATTAGATATAGAAGGCCAAGCGATATGGGGTTTCCCAACTTAGTTTCAAGTAAATTATTAAGAAAAAAGTTCTCAGCGGCATAAAAATTCTTCTTGTTATTTCCGAAATGAAACAGATCAAAAAATACATGATTGATCACCTTTATCTTTTCTAACCCTGTAAGATTATTATTTAATTCAAGCCAAACATCTTGAATAATTTTTGCTGTTTGGGTAATAATTTTAGTTGAATCCAAATCAGGATAATTGTATTTTGTAACAATGATATATCCCAATAATAAATCCTCAAATTGAAAATGAGCCCATTTGTTCAATTCCAGATAGGTGTTTTCGAATTGAATTTCATGGATTAAATTCAAACTTCTTTGCTGAATAGTATCATCAAATGAATTCTCCCAGGCATTTTCAAGCGCAGGAATTGCTTCCGATCCATAAAGAAATATTTGCTCCTTTACTTTAGAGTATACTTTCTCATTGGGATCGTCCAATAAACGAACCAATGCCAGAAGTTCCTTACTATCTTTCTTATTACTTGTCATAATTATATCGCATCAAAGATAAGATAGTATCAAGAGAATAAACCCTTATGACAGTTAGCTTCTTAACAGGTCAATGTTGAAATTTATCGGGTCGGATTATTAAGCAGTGATCCTTTCAAGCAATAATTTTATAAGTGTTTCAACAGGTTTGTGATGATTGGAAGAGTACTCTTCGGTAATTCTGTTAGCGATTACGGCACAAATAGTTAAAACATTATGGCCAAGCGATCGCCCCAAACCGTATAAGGCAGAAGTTTCCATTTCGAAATTCAAAATTCTTTCATCTTTGTACCTGAAAGTTTCTAGTTTTTGGATAAAATCTGGGAAGTTCAACTCCATTCTCAAGGTCCGTCCCTGTGGCCCATAAAAACCGGGAGCTGTGACGGTAATTCCCTGATGCATGTCGAAGCCAATTTTTTTTGCCAGACCATCAGTACATTTTACAATATAGGATTGGGCAATTTGTTCAGGCCATTCTATTTGTTCTTCGACGAAGACACACATCTCTTTTTCAATAATACCATCCGGTACTTTATAAAAATTCAGAACCCCATCAAGCCCTAAGCCATATTTCGACATCACAAATGAATCAACTTCAATGTCTTTTTGAACAGCACCTGACGTTCCCAGTCTGATTAGATTCAGGGCTTTATGTTCAGGATTTATAGTTTTATTGCCTAAATCAATATTTGCAAGGGCATCTAACTCATTAATTACAATATCAATATTGTCGGGACCCATTCCGCTTGATAATACGGTAATCTTTTTCTTGCCAATCCGGCCGGTATGTGTATTTATCTCACGATTCTGCCCCTGAAATTCAATTTCATCGAAGTATTTTGATATAGTAGGCACTCTTCCCGGGTCACCAACAATGATAACGGTGTCAGCAAGATTCTCAGGTTTAAGGTTTAAGTGATAAATTGCTCCTTCTGCTGTCACAATTAACTGAGTGTTTTTAAGCTTTTGCATAATTGAATCTTTATTGATTTACAAATTTATGAATATGTTCTTATAAGCACGGTTAATTCTTTACTTTTGCATCATGAAGATTGAAATTATTAATATTGGCGATGAATTGTTAATTGGTCAGGTAATAAACACCAATGCTTCCTGGATGGCCGAACAGTTTAATCTGGCTGGATTTGAAGTGGTTCAAATAACAGCTATTTCTGATACTTATAGCCATATTTTTGAAGCACTTGATTTGGCTAAAAACAGAGCCGACGCTATTGTAATGACTGGTGGCTTAGGCCCTACTAATGATGATATTACTAAAGAAGCCTTGTGTAAATATTTTGATACAAATTTGGTCTTTAATGAGGAGGTTTATGTTCAGGTAGAAGCACTATTTAAGTTACGAGGATTTAGAGTTTCAGAAATTAACCGAAAGCAAGCCGAGCTGCCTGCGAATTGTATTCCCTTAAAGAATATTTATGGAACTGCAGCCGGGATGTGGTTTGAGCAGGATGATCTAATTATTGTTTCAATTTCGGGGGTACCTTTTGAAATGAAAACGTTGGTAAGTGATGAAATTATTCCTCGTTTATTGAAAAAGTTTAATCCCGGAATTATCTTAAACAAAACTGTTTTAACAGTAGGCATTGGAGAATCGGCATTAGCTGAAATTATTCAAAACTGGGAAAAATCATTGCCTCCGCATTTTAAACTGGCATACTTGCCTCAACCCGGAATCGTTCGCTTAAGACTAACTACAAGAGGAACTGATCGATCCAAACTTCAAATTGAATTAGATGAGCAAACTAGGGCATTACAAAAGCTTATTTCTGAACTCATTTTTGGCTATGACGATGACACCATCGAACAAATAGTGGTTGAGTCATTACTGCAGAAACAGAAGACGATTTCAATTGCTGAAAGCTGCACCGGTGGCTATGTTTCGCATTTGATTACAAGTATTTCTGGAAGTTCGGGTTGTTTTATGGGATCGGTTGTAGCCTACGATAACCGAATAAAAGAAAAAATGTTAGGAGTTTCGGCCGAAACCTTAACAAAATATGGAGCTGTAAGTGAAGAAGTCGTAATCGAGATGGCATCAGGCATTCAGTCAAGTTTAAACACTGATTATGCAATTTCGGTTTCAGGAATTGCGGGTCCTGATGGAGGTACTGAAGATAAACCTGTTGGTACAACCTGGATTGCGATTACAACACCGGATAAAAAAGTTATCGCGAAAAAATATCTTTTTGGAGAACATCGTGGGAGAAATATCAGGAAGGCCGCTATCACAGCATTAAACATGATCAGAAAGGAATTATGAAATATCCATTTTAACAAATGTTAATGCAAACTGTGAATGATTATATGGATATTCCATGTGACCAATAAAATTAAAATCACAAACACATGAAAAAATATTTCCTTAGAGTTGTCTAATTGAAAAAAAATCACGTAATTTGCACTCCGATTTAAAAAATGAATCTTAGATAAATTTATTGCTATGTCAAAAATTTGTGAAATAACAGGAAAAAGTGTAATTACAGGAAATAACGTATCACACTCTAATAGCAGAACTAAACGTACTTTTAGTCCTAACTTACAAACTAAAAAGTTTTATATTCCTGAAGAAGATCAGTGGATTACACTCAAGGTTTCGGCACATGCATTGCGTACCATCAATAAAAAGGGAATTTCTGCCTGTTTGAAGGAAGCACGTGAAAAAGGTTTTCTGAACAGATAACCGGCTTCAACTCAATATGTCCTGCTGTTGCATTTTATGTAGCAGCATTTTTTTTGCCTCCAAGTTTAAAACTATTTGAAAGAACCTTGTTCTTTTTGCCAAGAATCTACATCTCCTAATTAAAAAATGATTTCTTAGAAAATAATTAAGCTCAGAAAAAGTTATCTTAGCTAAGAATATTTATTGATAGATGATAAGCCCAAAACATTTGATCTCCTCATTCTTGTTGCTCATAGGCTTCTGTTCTTTTGCTCAGAACGAGGCTCTTGTATTTGGTAAGATTACAGATGAGCATAACCGACCTATCGAACTTGCTACCGTTTCTATCAAAAATGAATTAAAGGGAGCAGTTTCAAATAAAAGTGGTAATTATGAACTTATCATTCCTGCCCAAAAAGAGATCATTTTGGTTTACTCTTTTATTGGATATCAACAAGAAGAAATAAAATTGAATTTAGAAGCTCACTCAAGAAAGCAGTTAAATATTAAACTGAAGGTTTTGCCTACAGATTTACCGGATGTGGTCATTGTTGATGAGCAGATCAGAGAAAGTGGGTTGACGAAAATTGATCCTAAAACTGCTCAGGTAAGTCCTAGTATTTCGGGTAATATTGAGGATTTAATCAAGACGATGCCGGGAGTTTCATCGAATAATGAAATGAGTTCGCAATATTCTGTACGTGGAGGTAATTTTGATGAAAATCTGGTTTATGTTAATGGGATAGAAGTTTATCGTCCCTTTCTTATTCGTTCGGGACAACAGGAAGGCTTGAGTTTTGTGAATTCGGATTTGATTTCTTCAATCTTGTTTTCAGCCGGAGGTTTTGATGCCAAATATGGCGACAAGATGTCCTCAGTTTTAGATATTTCTTACAAACGTCCGAATTCAAATGGAGGTTCTGCTACCCTAAGTTTACTAAGTTCAAATGCACATATTGAGGGTGTTACGAAAGATAATCGACTTTCTTTTTTATTGGGGGTCCGCCATCAATCCAACCGATATATTTTGAAAGGCCTTGATACCAAAGGAGATTACAATCCTTCTTTTACAGATTTGCAAGGTTATGTTGATTATCAGGTAAACGATCAATGGGTCTTGTCCTTTTTGGGAAATATTGCAAGCAATGTTTATAATTTACAACCAAGCGATCGTGATACCCGATTTGGAACCGTAAATGAAGCTTATCGTTTAAAAGTTTTTTTTGAAGGACTGGAAGTAGATCGCTTCGAGACCAAATTTGGTGCTTTGTCAGCAAATTATCACCCGACTCAAAATTTGAATATTCATTTTACAGCATCAACTTTTAGTACAGTTGAAAGTGAAACTTTTGACATTCAAGGGCAATATTGGATTGGTCAGCTTGAAACCAATTTGGCCAGCGATGAGTTTGGAGATGTGATTGAATCACAAGGAATCGGGACGCACTTAAATCATGCGCGAAATTACTTAAAAGCTAGGGTTACAAGTTTTGAACATAGTGGCCAACTCTTTCATAATGATCAGTTTTTACAATGGGGTTTTAAATTTCAGCATGAGCAAATTAACGATCGGTTAAGCGAATGGGAAATGGTTGATTCAGCTTATTTTTCCATCCCAAATCCTCTAAGTATTCCCGGAGATCCAGATCCTGAAAATCCGGATCTCGAGCTTTTTAAATCCACAAAAGCTAAAATAAATTTAACATCAAATCGCGTAAGTGGTTTTATGCAAAATAAGTGGTTGTCAAAGAATGATCCTAGATTTTCATTTAATGCCGGTATCCGTTTTAATTATTGGGATTTCAATGAACAGTTTTTGATCAGCCCAAGAATTTCGATTAACTTTAAACCTGAATGGAACAAGGATGTTTTATTTCGGTTTGCCACAGGTTATTATTATCAACCACCTTTTTACAAGGAAATTCGGGATTTTAATGGGCAAATTAATCATGATATTAAAGCACAAAAATCCATTCATTTTGTAGGCTCAGCTGATTGGAATTTTAAGCTTTGGACCCGCCCATTTAAATTTACGTCTGCTATCTATTATAAATATCTGGATAATTTGATTCCTTATAAGATTGATAATGTGAGGATCAGATATCTAGCTGAAAATAATGCAAAAGGGTATGCAACCGGAATTGATTTAAAAGTAAATGGTGAATTTGTTCGAGGGATTGAATCCTGGGCCAGCTTATCTGTTATGAAAACAGCAGAAGATATCAAGAACGATTTTTATTGGAATTATTATAATGAAAATGGCGTATTAATTACTCCAATGGTAGAAAATCAAACTGCTACCGACAGTTTATTAGTTGAACCAGGGTATATTCCACGGCCTACCGATCAGCGATTTAGCTTTTCTTTATTTTTTCAGGATTATTTGCCACAAAATCCATCTTATAAAGTTCACCTAAGGCTGGTTTTTGGAAGTAGCTTACCCTTTGGTCCACCCAATTCAGAGAAATATAAAGATAATTTGAGAATTCCTCCTTACAAAAGAGTTGACATTGGTTTTTCAAAGCAAATCATTGATGAAAAGACCAATTATTCAGCGAAAAATCCATTACGATATCTCAAATCTCTATGGATTAGCGGGGAGGTTTTTAACTTATTCCAAATCAGTAATACCATCTCCTATCTTTGGATTAAAGATGTGAATAATCGAGAATATGCTATTCCAAACTATTTAACCCCTAGGCAATTGAATATTAAAATTATTGCTCAATTTTAATAGTTAACCAACTTTAGTTAAGGCTCTCATTTACAGAGCGAATATTGCTTCTTCAAAAAATATTTTATCTTTTCATTAAAAAATGTTATTTTTATGTAGTCTAAATAAGAATAAATACATATCTTTGTGCAGCAAAACAACTAATAGGATTTATTGAACATTACAATGAGCACAAAAATTAGCAAGTTAGAGTTTCCTTCATTGAGTTACGGTTTTGAAGCCCTCGAGCCTCATATCGACAAACTGACGATGGAGATTCATTACACAAAACATCATCAGGCTTACTTCGGCAACTTACTTGCTGCAGTTAAAGATACGGTTACGGAAAATTTAGATTTTGAAATCGTATTAAAACATATCAGCAAATATCCTGTTGCCGTTCGCAATAATGGCGGTGGACATTTTAATCACAGTTTATTTTGGTCAATTCTTTCTCCAAATGGAGGAGGTGAAGCAAAAGGTGAACTAAAGAAAGCGATTGTGGATCAATTTGGTTCGTTCGCAAAGTTTAAAGAATTATTTGATAATGCCGCAAAAACAAGGTTCGGTAGTGGTTGGGCATGGTTAGGTGTTGATTCCGATAAAAAATTATTTGTAAGTTCTACTCCCAATCAGGATAATCCATTAATGGATGTAGCTGAACAAAAGGGGACCCCAATTTTAGGATTGGATGTATGGGAACACGCGTACTATCTTAATTATCAAAACAGAAGGCCTGACTATGTTTCAGCATTCTGGAATGTAATCAATTGGGATGAGGTAGAAAAAAGATATTCAAAGCTTTTAGTTGGCTGATCATTTTTTCATAGGTTGTTGGTCCTTTAACCAACGGTTTTTTAATTAGGTTAATTAGGTGGGGGTCCCGGATTTATTCGGGACTCTTTTTTTCGTGAGACTTAATTTTTGGATGTGTAACTTTCAAGAATTATAAGTCGAACAATCCCGATAACGAAGTGTATCGGGATCAATTGCTTCTCCGTCGAAAGATTTTATAATACAAGTATATCGCTGCGTGCTAATTCCAAAATTTTTTCTGATAATTACTCTATTTAGATTAGGTATAAATTGAATTATTTGGGTGTTTTACGGATCGGTTAATTTATTAACATTCCCTATTTTTACGGCACTAACATTAACCTGATTAATAATGCGTATATCACGAATTAGTGTTCAAAAAAGCACGACCGAAGAGGATAAAATTGATCTAAGCGTCTTAGATCCTCTAATTCAAAAGTATAAGAATAAAAAAGGCAATATGATTCCTTTGTTGCAAGGAACGCAGGAAACATTTGGGTACATCCCAAAAGATGCTTTTCAGAAAATTTCTGCTGAAACAGGGTTGAACTTATCTGAAATGTATGGCGTTGCCACATTTTATGCTCAGTTTCGATTAACTCCTGTCGGTAAATATGTGATTAAGGTTTGCCATGGTACAGCCTGTCATGTTCAAAATGCCAAAGCCGTTACAGAGATGATTAAAGA
The DNA here is from genome assembly GCA_018816945.1 of Bacteroidota bacterium. NCBI lineage: Bacteria > Pseudomonadati > Bacteroidota > Bacteroidota bacterium. Next base: position 63,206 of record JAHIVC010000009.1, read on the forward strand.
AGCCTTAAAAATTGGAGATGGTGAAACAACCACAGATCGATTGTTTACGCTCGAGTCGGTTGCTTGTCTTGGATGTTGTTCTTTGGCACCCGTCATGATGATTAAAGGCGAAGCATACGGAAAGCTTGACGGCAGTAAGGCAGTAAAGATTATTAAAAATATCAGAATAGAAGAATTACAATCCTAACAGGATGAAATCCATACAAATTTATTAGCATGGGAAATAAGCAAGTTATTGTCGGACTTGGCAGTTGTGGAATTGCAGCTGGTGCCGGTAAAGTTTATGAAAAAATTAAAGCTTTACAAGAAATTGAAGGCCTTGATTTTGAATTAAAGAAAACAAGTTGTGTTGGCATGTGTTATCGTGAACCGCTTGTTGAAGTTATTGATGAATCTGGTTCATACCTTTACGGTGAAATCGATGAAGCCAGGGCCATTGAAATATTGAACAAGCATATTGAGCAAAATGTTCCGGTTCAGGAGTATGTAGTTCATTCTGATTTATTTAAGACAGTTGATAATACTTTTACCGACTCCCAAGTAAAAATTGCCCTCCGAAATTGTGGGTACATGGATCCTGAGAATATTGCCGATTATGAAAATCGGGATGGATACGCTGCAATTAAAAAAATAGCAACAAAAGGCATATCCAGAGAAGAGGTGATAAAAACTGTCCTTGATTCAGGTATTCGCGGCAGAGGAGGAGGAGGATTCCCAACCGGATTGAAATGGAGGTTTGCAAACAACAATAAATCAGCAGATAAATACATCATTTGTAATGCAGATGAAGGAGATCCGGGTGCTTTCATGGATAGGTCGGTTTTAGAAGGCGACCCACATTCCGTTTTGGAAGGAATGATCATTGGAGCTTATGCCATCGAAGCTAATGGCGGTGTCATTTATTGTCGTGCCGAATACCCTTTGGCCATCAAGCGATTAAATATTGCCATCGTTCAGGCACGTGAAAAAGGTTATCTCGGAAAAAATATTTTGGGAATAGAAGGATTCAATCTTGACATTTACATTAAAGAAGGAGCCGGGGCTTTTGTTTGTGGTGAAGAAACAGCACTGATCGCTTCTATCGAAGGGGAACGCGGGATGCCACGAAAAAGGCCTCCATTCCCTGCAGCATCAGGATTGTGGAAAAAACCAACCAACATCAACAATGTTGAAACGTTCGCTAATATCCCTTGGATTATTTTAAATGAGGCTGAAGCATATTCAAAATATGGTACCGAAAAAAGCAAGGGAACTAAAGTATTTGCATTGGCAGGAAAAATTAAACGATCAGGTTTGGTAGAAGTTCCTATGGGAATGAGCATCCGTGATGTTATTTTTAAATTGGGCGGTGGAATTCAAAACGATAAAAAGTTTAAAGCCGTTCAGATGGGTGGTCCTTCAGGTGGATGTATCCCTGAATATCTGGCCGACACCATTGTAGATTATGACTCTGTAAATGCTACTGGGGCTATCATGGGTTCAGGAGGTATGGTTATCATGGATGAAACCACTTGTATGATCGATGTGGCTAAATTCTTCCTTGATTTTACACAAAAGGAAAGCTGTGGAAAATGTACTTTCTGCCGCATCGGGACGAAACGGATGCTCGAAATTTTAACCCGCATCACCGAAGGTAAAGGTGAAATGGAAGACATTGCCCGACTCGAAGAACTTGCCCAACAAATTAAAGACAGTTCTCTTTGCGGGCTGGGACAAACCGCACCAAATCCGGTACTTACTACGATTAAATATTTCAGGGATGAGTACGAAGCACATATCCGTGATAAAAAATGCCCAGCCAAAGTATGTACCGGGTTACTCACTTATGAAGTTGATCCGGACAAATGCACAGGCTGTACCGTTTGTGCTAAAAATTGCCCGACCAGTTGTATTGATGGTGAACGCAAAGAGATTCACTCCATTCGACAGGACGATTGTATCAAATGCGGTACCTGTTATTCAAAATGTAAATTCGATGCCATCAGGCTTTCATAATAATTGAACTAAAGCGCTTAAAAATGAGTGAAAGACTAAACGTAATATTAAACGGCGAAATCGTCCAAGCTAATCCCGGAGAAACTATTTTAGCACTCGCCAGAAGAAATGATATCGAAATTCCAACCCTTTGTAACGACCCACGGTTGGAACCCTTTACTTCATGCTATGTGTGTGTAGTTGAAATTGAAGGAATGCGAGGCTTGCAGCCATCCTGTTCCACCAAAGTTGCTGAAGGTATGAAGATCGAAACCTACAACGATAAGGTAAAGAAAGCACGCAAAACTGCCCTCGACCTGATGCTGAGCAATCATTATGCTGACTGTTTGGGTCCATGTACACAGGCCTGTCCGGCAGGGGTTGACGTTCAGGGTTATATTTCATTGATCGATAAAGGTCAATACAACGAAGCAGTGGCAGTGATTAAAGAAACCAATCCATTGCCTGCTATTTGTGGCCGGGTATGTGTTCGTCCCTGTGAAGTGGCTTGCCGAAGAAATCTTTTGGATGATGGTGCAGCAGTAGGAATTGATTACATGAAACGCTTTGCAGCGGATTATGATCTTCAATCAGAAAATAAATTTAAGCCGGAGATTCAGCCATCGACGGGCAAAAAAGTGGCCGTAATTGGTGCTGGCCCCGGTGGACTTTCAGCCGGATTCTTCCTCCAAAAAGAAGGCCATCAGGCAGATATTTACGAAGCTGCTCCAAAAGCAGGAGGATGGTTGAGGTACGGAATTCCTGAGTATCGCTTGCCTAACGATTTACTTCAGAAAGAAGTTGACAATATCACCGAAATGGGCGTAAATATATTTTACAACCAAAAATTGGGTGATAACCTGAAATATAGTGAACTGCAAAAAAAATACGATGCGGTTATATTAACCATTGGTTCTCAAAAAGGAACATTGATTGGTTGCGAAGGCGATGATGCCGAAAACGTGTTTTCAGGAATTGAGTTCTTGAAAAATATGGAAATGAGTGGTAAGAAAGAAGACTTCAGGGGCAAGAAAGTTGCTGTTGTTGGGGGTGGAAACACTGCCATGGACTGCTGTCGAACTGCCCGCCGATGCGGATCGGAGGAGGTTTATGTGATTTACCGCCGTACCGAAAAAGAAATGCCTGCCAACCCCATCGAAATTCACGAATCGAAATTGGAAGGAGTTCAGTATTTATTCCTGACGAATCCTTCAAAAGTGAATAAAGATGAAAATGGTAAGTTGAAATCGATAACTTGTCTGAAAATGGAACTTGGCGAGCCCGATGCTTCCGGCAGAAGAAGACCGGTTCCAAAAGAAGGTTCAGAATTTGACCTTGAAGTGGATTATATTTTAGCTGCCATCGGACAAAAAACGATTGTTAATTTCTTAGAGGAAGTAAACGAAAATGTGAAGGACGGTGAATTGAAAATTACCCGTTGGGGAGATATCGAAGCCGATCCAAAAACCTTGCAAACAGGAATCAAAAATATGTTCGCAGCAGGTGATGGCGTGACCGGACCTGCAACCTTAATCGAAGCTGTGGCACAAGCTAAAATCGCTTCACGTAGCTGCAATTTATTTTTACAGGGCAAAGAAGTGAAGCCTTTCGGAAAAGCATTCATCAGCAAAAAAGATAATTTCAAACCCCAGGTGAACGAGGAATACATGGGCAAATTCATCCCGCAAAAGCGTGAAGAAATGCCAACCCTTGATCCTTCAAAGCGAATGAATTTCTGTGAAGTTGAATTGGGTTATGATAGCGAAGAGGTTGCAAGGCAAGAAGCACAGCGCTGTCTGGAATGTGGATGTACCGAAGTTTTCACTTGTGATCTGAAAAAATATTCAACGGAATATGGTGTAGATCAGGTAAAATTTGCAGGAGATTTTAAAGAATACGAAGTTGATTTCCGTCATCCATACATCGAAATCGACTCGAACAAATGTATTTTATGCGCCCGATGTATCCGCATCTGTAACGAAGTGGTTGGTGCCATTGCCTTGGGTTTGGTTAACCGAGGTTTTGATACTTATGTAGCACCAAGTATGGGCGATAAATTACAGGAATCAAATTGCGAATCCTGTGGATTGTGTATCTCAACATGTCCAACGGGTGCGATTACTGAAAATGTATTCTTCAAACCGGGTCCTGTAAAACTGGAGGATGCAAAAACCATTTGCAATTACTGTTCGGTTGGCTGCGAAATTAACGTAAAACATCGCAACGAATTTGTGATGAAGGTTGAAGGTAGCGAAGGGATGATAAACACGGATGGCAATATTTGCAGATATGCCAAGTTTGGTTATCAGTATTTGAATGATAAGAGCCGATTGACTCAACCTATGTTAAAAGTCAATGGTAAGTTTGAGCCCATCAGTTTTGAAGAGGCAGCTAAAATCATGGCCGAACGCATTAGCAAGGTAAAAGCCGATGACAATATCTTTTTCGCGGGAGCCAGATTGAGTAATGAAGAGCAATATTTGGTTCAGAAACTGGCACGTGCCGGGGCAAAAACCAATAATGTCTCTAGTTTCCATTATCTGAATGAACAAAAAGGATATCTTGAAAACAGCATGGCCAATGTTCCGTTTGAGCAAATAATGGATGCCAGCAAGATTTACTTGTTGGGTTCTGAAATTAATAAGGACAACGCAGTAGTTGGTTTTATGATCAACAATGCTCAATTTTTAAAGAAAACTCCGGTTGATTTAATTACTGTGCATGCCGATAGCAGCATGAAACGGAAGGCGAACAAAACCATTATCATTAAATCCTATTATCATTTTGTGAAGGCAGTGAACCATTATTTATTGAGCAATGGTTTGGAGAATGGTATGTTTATTAAAGATCGTTGCGAAGGATTTGAAGCGTACAAAGCCACCACATTAAAAGAAAATTATACTTTACTGGTTGAGAAATCAGGTGTTTGTTGTCAGGATACCATTGCTGAATTTGCCAGGGATTATAACAATGAAATGAATGCCGTTCTGGTATTTTCTGAAAAAGAATTGAGTGCCCATGCCTGTACTGAAGTACTAAATTTAGCGATGATCACCGGTAAATTAGGCAAAACTGCCAGTGGACTCATTCCGTTGAAAGAAAAGAACAATGCCCAGGGAATTTTTGATATGGGTGCGATTCCTGCCTACGGAGTGGGAACGCAATGCATCAAAGATGATGCGTTTGTGGCGAAAATGAAATCTGTTTGGGGTGTTACAACCCTTGCTGAAAATCTTCGAAACTGCATGTTAGGTGCCATGAAAGAAGGAGCCTATAAAAATCTCTTTATCTTTGCAGAGGACCCGGTAGGTTGTGCCATTGATAAGGCTGAGGTAAATGCCTGGCTGGAGAAAGCAGAATTTGTGGCCGTACAGGATTATTTCATGACCGAAACCGCCATGGCTGCCGATCTGGTAATTCCTGCAACCCTGCCTCTTGAAATGGATGGCAGTTACTCTAATGCCCAGAAAGTATTTCAGGAATTTGAAGCGCAATTTGCCCCTAAACTCGAAAAACAAAGTTTCGAACAAACTGCTGATTTGTTGGAATTATTGGGCGTGAAAGGCGATAAAGAAGTAATGGATATCCGTGCCGAAGCACTTTCATTATTAGCAACTGAAATTGAGGACGAAGCCTATCAGTTTACCTATACCGAAGTCGACAGCAACTACAACCGATTGTTTAATTATGGTTGTGATGCAGTTCATTTGAGGTTTGAAACGGATTTTGAGAATGCTTTCAGAGATTAATGGAGTTTGGGGTGACACCCTTCAGGGTGTCACCCTGTCTTGTCCTAAAATAGGTTTACACAAAAAGTAAACTTATGACAGGATTTATAATGTATGAAGAAAGTTTTAAATTAAGAGTTGTACGAGAAGTATTATCTGGTGCATTAACTCGAACAGAAGCTAA